>JADGGV010000164.1 GCA_019689775.1 Gemmatimonadota bacterium | reverse complement strand
GCCGAAGCCTCTCCCATCCCGCCATCCGTTCCCCACCGGAACCCCAACCCCCAGTCGTTGTGTAGCTTAACACGCTATCGCCTTCGGACGTCCATAGTCAGGAACGCTCGCTCGTTCGGGAGCGTCCAGGTCTGACCGGAGCGGTTCGGGACGTATGATGAAGCACACTCGCCGGAGATGGCGGACGGTTCGGGGCCCGGCGTCGGCGCACGGGGTTGCCGTCGCGCGGCCCGCCTTCCCCCGCGCTCCCGTCCTCGCGCTCGCCCTGCTGGCGGCCGCCGCGCTGCCGGCGCGGGCAGACCGCGCGGATGCTGCGCCGGTGGATGCGCGCATGATGCGGATCGACTCGATCGTGGAGGCGTCGATCCTGGACGGTGCGACGCCGGGCGCGGCGCTGGCGATCGGGAACAGCCGGGGCGAGGTCCACATCCGGACGTACGGCCGGACGGACTGGGCGAAGAGCGCGCCGGCGGTGACGGACTCGACGCTGTTCGACCTGGCGTCGCTGACGAAGGTGATGGCGACGACGCCGGCGGCGATGCTGCTGGTGCAGGAGGGGAAGCTGGACCTGGACGCGGAGGTGTGGCGTTACCTGCCGTACTGGCCGCGCACGGGGGCGAAGGGGAAGATCACCATCCGCGAGCTGCTGACGCACACGTCCGGCCTGCCGGCGGGCGCGGACCTCGAGCGGGTGCGTGGGGACCGGGAGGCGCGCATCCGCTGGATCGCGACGCGCGCGCTGGAGGCGCCGCCCGGCCGGGCGACGATCTACAGCGACCTGGGGATGATCGTGCTCGGCGCGGTGGTGGAGCGCATCACGGGTGAGCGCTTGGACCGCTTCGCGACGGAGCGGTTGTTCCGGCCGCTGGAGATGCGCGACACGCGCTTCACGCCGCTCGCGCCGGTGGATGGCTCGCCGTTCGACGTCTCGCGCATCGCGGCGACCGAGCGCACGTCGAACGGGCTGCTCCAGGGGACGGTGCAGGATCCGACGGCGCGCGCGCTCGGCGGCGTGGCGGGGAACGCCGGGCTGTTCTCGTCGGTGCGGGACGTGGCGCGCTACGCCGAGCTGATGCTGCGGGCGGTGTACGGCGAGGACACGCCGGTGCTGACGAGCGAGGTGGTGAAGGAGTTCGCGACGCGGCAGCCGGGCGCCGAGCGCGCGCTCGGCTGGGACGTGGCGTCGCCGAAGGGGTGGGGCAAGTATTTCACGGCCGCGTCGTTCGGGCACACCGGCTACACGGGGACGAGCATCTGGATCGACCCGGCGCAGGATGTGTTCGTCGTGCTGTTGACGAACCGGGTGGACCCGACGGCGGCGAACCAGAAGCACCAGGCGCTGCGGCGCGCGCTGAACGAGGAGGTGCGCGCCAGCTTCGCGATGCGGCCGGGCGCGGTCGAGGCGGCGGGCACCAGGGGCCCGCCCGGCCCGGTGCTGGCCTCCGTGGCGCCGCCCGACCTGATCGCGGAAGGCGATGACGCGGCGCACCGCATCCCGCTGGGCGGCCTCGTCTTCCTCCTCGCGCTCCTCGGCGTGAACGGCAGCGTGCTCGCCGCCCGCGCGGAGCGCCCGCGGCGGCGGCTGCGGCGGCCGCTCGAGCGCCGTGCTACGGCTCCACCTGCTCCAGGATCGCGAGCGAGCGGTCGCGCATGAGGTAGGTGGCGCCGCCCTCGACGGCGGCGTCGCCGGCGCCGCCGGTCGGCGACGCGGTGTCGAGCACGACGCGCCACTCGCGCCCGCGCGGCACGGCGGGGACCGTGAACTCGAGCGGCTCGACGTGGCCGTTCAGCAGGATCAGCAGCGTGCGGTCCGTGACCGGGCGGCCAAACTCGTCCACCTCGCCGAGCGCCCCGCCGTCCAGGCGCATGGCGAGCGAGCGCGCCCAGCCGGCGCTCCACTCCTCCTCCGTCATCTCCTGGCCGTCCGGCCGGTACCAGACGATGTCGCGCACCTCGCTGCCGTGGATCTTCCGCCCGCGGAAGAAGTGGCGGCGCCGCAGCGACGGGTGCGCCCGTCGCAGCGCGATGACCCGGCGCGTGAACTCGAGCAGCGCCTGCCGCCGCTCGTCCAGCGTCCACGAGTACCAACTGATCTCGTTGTCCTGGCAGTACGCGTTGTTGTTGCCGCCCTGCGTGCGGCCGATCTCGTCGCCGCCGCACAGCATCGGCACGCCCTGCGACACGAAGAGCGTCGCCAGGAAGTTGCGCTTCTGCCGCTCGCGCAGCTCGTTGATCTCCGGGGCGTCGGTCGGACCCTCGACGCCGTAGTTCGCCGACAGGTTGTAATCGTTCCCGTCCCGGTTCCCCTCGCCGTTCGCCTCGTTGTGCTTGTGCTCGTACGAGACCAGGTCGGTCAGCGTGAACCCGTCGTGCGCGGTGATGAAGTTGATGCTCGCCCACGGGTTGCGGCCATCGTCGCCGTAGAGGTCGCTCGAGCCGGTCAGGCGGTAGCCCAGCTCGCCCATCTGCCCGGGATCGCCGCGCCAGAACGCGCGCACCGTGTCGCGGTACTTGCCGTTCCACTCCGTCCACAGCACCGGGAAGTTGCCGACCTGATAGCCGCCCGGGCCGACGTCCCACGGCTCGGCGATCAGCTTCACCTCCGAGAGCACCGGGTCCTGGTGGATCGTGTCGAAGAACGCGTGCAGGCGGTCGACGTCGTGGAGCTCGCGCGCCAGCGCGGACGCCAGGTCGAAGCGGAACCCGTCCACGTGCATCTCCAGCACCCAGTAGCGCAGCGAATCCATGATCAGCTTCAGCACCTGCGGGTGCTGCGTGTTCAGCGTGTTCCCCGTCCCCGTGTAGTCCATGTAGAAGCGCGGCTCGTCGGGCACGAGGCGGTAGTACGCGCCGTTGTCGACGCCGCGGAAGGAGAGCGTCGGCCCCAGGTGGTTCCCCTCCGACGTGTGGTTGTAGACGACGTCGAGGATCACCTCGATCCCGGCGCGGTGCAGCGCCCGCACCATCGCCTTGAACTCGGCGACCTGGTCGCCGCGGTCGCCGGCGAAGGCGTAGCGCGCCGCGGGCGAGAAGAAGTTCGTCGTGTTGTAGCCCCAGTAGTTCCGCAGCCCCCGGTCGACCAGCTCCTTCTCATCGAGGAATTCGTGCACCGGCAGCAGCTCGACCGCCGTCACGCCCAGCCGCTGGAGGTAGTCGATCATCGGGGGCGAGGCGAGCCCCGCGTACGTGCCGCGCAGCTCCTCCGGCACGTCCGGGTGCAGCCGCGTGAAGCCCTTGACGTGCACCTCGTAGATGATCGTCTGGTGCCACGGCGTGCGCGGCGGGTGGTCACCCTGCCAGTCGAACGTGCCGTCGACGACGACGCCCTTCGGCATCCCCCACGCATCGTCGCTGTCGTCGCGACACAGGTCCTCCCGCGGGTTCCCCAGCGGATACCCGAAGACCGGCGCGGTCCAGTCGACCGCGCCCGCGATCGCCTTCGCGTACGGGTCGATGAGCAGCTTCGCCGGATTGAAGCGCAGCCCCAGCTCCGGCTCGTACGGCCCGTGCACGCGGTAGCCGTAGAGCTGCCCGGGCCGCAGCCCCACGACGTAGCCGTGCCAGACGTGCGCCGTCAGCTCCGGCAGCGCGATCGCCTCCGTCTGCGTCGCCGGGTCGCGCGAGTCGAACAGGCACAGCTCGACGCGCTCCGCGTTCTCGGAGAAGAGGGCGAAGTTGACGCCGAGCCCGTCCCACGTCGCCCCGAGCGGCGACGGTTTCCCCGGCAGGACCTTGAGCGGCACACGACCCCCCGATGTCGCGAGATGGGCGCAGGATGTGGAGCCCGGGAGGGCCAGGGCAAGGACGGTGCCGCGCGCTGTGGGGGGCCGGGCGCGCCGCCGCCGTCACCGCGCGCGCGGATACGCCACCAGGGCCAGCGGCACGGCGCGCAGCCCGTCCCAGGCGACGACCTCGCCGCCGGCGTCGCGGAGCGCGAGCTGGCCCGAGAGGCCGCCGTCGAGCAGCACGGCGCGGCGGCAGCCGAGCGCGCCCATGAGCGCAGCCATCTCGGGGGTCGTGGGGCCGAACGGGAGCCGCGAAAGCGCGCCGCCGAGACCGGCGAAACGCGTGAGCGCGAAGAGGATGCGCCCGTCGCGCAGCTCGCACGCGCCGAGGCGCGAGTCCCGGTGGCGCAGGTCGACGCCGCGCCCCTCGGCCTGGAGCTGCGCCGGGACGTCGCCGTCGCCCATGAGGAGCGTGGGGTAGGACTGGAACGCCTGCCGCACCGCCGGGTCGCCGCGCAGCCGCGGGATCGAGTCGGGCGGCACGAGCCGCACGCCCCCGCCGGTGTCGACGACGAGCGCGGTCGAGAGCGGTCCGACGCCCGGCGCCTGGAGTTCCCGGCCGTCGCGCACCAGCCACCCCCATGGCCGGCCGGCGTCGAACTGCCCGGCGTTCAGGGCGAGCGCCGCGCCGGCCGGGAGCGAGTCGACGGTCCAGGCGCCGCGCGTGCCGTCGTCGCGCGTCGCCTCGGCGAGGCGCAGCTCGAAGCGGCGCGGGTCGAGGCGGACCAGGAGCACCGCGATCCGCCAGGCGACGCCGTCGCCCGACAGCTCCAGGCGCGCGCTCTCGAGTCCGGGCGCCGCCGCCCGCCAGCGCAGCGCGCGCGACACCGTGGCGTCCGGCCCGCTCCAGTGCGACGGCGCCGCCTCCGCGCGCCACCACGTCCGCCAGGCGCCGTCGACCTGCACGGCCAGCCCGCCGGACGGGAGCCGCTGCCCCGCGAGCGTGGAGGGGAGCAGCACGGCCGCCAGCGCGGCGGCCCGAAACGCGTGGCGCGGCGCGCGGGCGCCGCGGCCCCCGGCGACGCGGCGGATCAGGTGAGGCTCTTCAGCAGCGGCAGCAGCACGCCGCAGCGCGCCGTGAGCGCCTTCACCTCGTTGGCGCTGTAGACGTAGTACATGTTCGGCATGGCGCCGGGGATCTTCGCGCCGCCATCGCCCTTCGGCCGCTCGACGCAGAACGGCAGCGCGCGCTCCTTCAGGATGCGGTACTGATGCTCGTTGAAGCGCCCCGCGGCGGCGCCCTGGTTCGGCGCCTCGATCGCCGCATCGGACTTCGCCGACGTGAACATCTCCGGGTTCGGGCCGCACCCCTTCTCCACCGCCGCCTTCGTCTTCTCCCCGATCGCCGTCAGCTCCTCCATCGTGGGGTCGTCCTTGTACAACTTCTGCACCGCCGGGGACATCAGCACCTTCGCCTCGCACTGCTTGTACGCCTCCGGCGTCGGCAGCTTCGCCACGAACGCGTTCACGCTGTCCAGGTAGGCCTTCTCGCGCTTCAGCGCCACGAGCAGCCGGTCCGCGACGTCCGCGTTGATCTCCAGCAGGTCTCCCCCGAAGTGCGGCCCCGCCTCCGCCTCGTCCGCCACCGCGGCCGCCGGCGCGCTCCCCTTGATCTTCTCCTTCAGCTTCTTCTTCAGCATCCCGCCGATCTGCGCCTGCGCGCCCACCGGCAGCATCAGCGCGAGGGCGGTGGCGCACGCCAGCGCGCGGAGCAGGGATGACGTCGCCAGCTTCATCGTGCACCTCCGTGGGTGGAATGGATCCGGCTCCCCGGAGCCGGTCGGGGATCGTGGCGGCCGGCGCCGCGGCGTCGGCGGCCCGATCATTGGTTAGTTTTTCGACGGAGCCGACGGTCGCCCCCGGCGCCGCGGCCCGCGCGGGGAAGATCGCCCCCTTGCGCGCCGGCGTGCCATCCCCTCCTGTCCTGTCGCCGACGCCACGCCCACTCGCGCCAGGAGGACCGATGGCCGCCGACCTCGGCTTCGTGCACCGCTTCATCGCGCCGCTCCAGCCCGAGCCGCCGCTCGCGCTCCTCCTGCTCCACGGCACCGGCGGCGACGAGAACGATCTCCTCCCGCTCGGCGCCGAGCTCGCCCCCGAGGCCGCCATGATCGCGCCCCGCGGCAAGGTCCTCGAGGCCGGCGCGCCCCGCTTCTTCCGCCGCCTCGCCCCCGGCGTGCTCGACGTCGACGACCTCGTCGCCCGCGCCCACGAGCTGGCCGACTTCGTCGAGCGCGCGCGAGAGCGCTACGCCCTCGAGGCCACCAGGCTCGTCGCCGTCGGCTTCTCCAACGGCGCCAACATCGCCGCCGCCACCATGCTGCTCCGCCCCCGCCTCCTCGACGGCGCGATCCTGCTCCGCCCCATGGTGCCGTTCGTCCCCACCGCGCCGCCCGACCTCGCCGGCGCTCGCGTCTTCATCGGCGCCGGCCGACGCGATCCGATGGTGCCCGTCGCCGAGACCGAGCGCCTCGCCGCCATGCTCGGCGACGCCGGCGCCGACGTCGCCGTGCACTGGCACAGCGGTGGACACGAGCTGGGAAGCGATGACGTCGAGGAGGCGAAGCGGTGGCTCGAGCGCGGGGGGTTCCGCGGCTCAGCGTGACTCGTCCGTCGCGAACACGCGGCCGTTGCGCACGTGGAGCACGCGCACCCGCGAGCCGCTCCGGAAGATGTACTGGTCGTCGGTGCCGTTCGCCGTCGGGACCCGCGCCACCAGGAACAGCGGAGCCCAATCGTTCCACGCCGCCATCGCCTGCTGCGGCGTCATCCCCGGCACGACCTTCCCCTGACGGATCGCCGCCGCGATCTCCGGCGGCGTGTCCGGATGCCGCGCCAGGTATACCTCCCGGTACCCCTGCACGATCGGCCCCGAATTGTCCGTCTGTAGCTGATCGCACCCGACTGCCGCCACGACCAGCAGCATCAACGTAGCGAGACGGCGCACCCGTCCTCCCTGTCACGCGTGAGCCGGCGCATGGCCGTTTCGGATTCGGATTGGACTGACGCTCCGTTGTCGCGACCCCGCCGACGGCAACGGCCGTGCCGAGAGAAACGCCTTGGGGAGAGCGAAAAAGCAGGACGACGACGCAATCGAGCGTAAAGCTCTGCGACACGAGGGCCGCAACGGAGTGTTACACGAACAATGCTCCGCCGGCCTCACTCTCGCAAGTGCGCCGCGCGCCGTCAGCCGCCGCGGTCGCTCGCGGACGTGGCGCGGGCCGGCGCCGCGGATGCCCCGGGCCGCCTGGAACGGCATGGCACGCGAAGCCACGGAGTCGCGGAGGACGCGCCGGCGCCAAAGCGCGTCCGGGCGACCGCGGCCCGGCGGGTCGCCCTCCACCGGGCGCGTTCGGTTCCGCGCCCGTCTCGCTCCCGGTCCCGGCGCCGCCGGCATGGCGCCCGCGCCCGTCCGCCGCCCTCGCCCCGCCCGTTCCCCGAAGTGTGCAACTCTCGTTCTGGTCGCGGGTTGCGCCTGGTGTCCGCCGGGAAACGAATGGCGGGAAGTGGAACGGGGCTTGCGCCTATCGCTGCCGTGGACGCTCGTTCCGCGAGGAGGGTGATCATGGCTGTTGAACGTCGCCACGGAGAGGTGGGCCGCGCCGCAGGGCGCCGGCCACTGACGCTACATCGTGGGGCAGAGGAGCCGCCGATCGGCGAACTGGTGAAGGGGTTGGCGGAGGATGCGGGCGAGCTGGTGCGGCAGGAGATCGCGCTGGCGAAGCTCGAGATGCGTGAGACCGCGTCGACGATGATGAAGGAGGCGACGTCGGTGGCGGTCGGCGGGGTGGTGGCGCTGTTGGGGGGGATGGCGCTGACGGCGTTTCTGGTGGTGCTGCTCGGCGGGCCGATCTTCGGCGGCAACTACTGGCTGAGCGCGCTGATCATCGGGGTGATCATGCTGGTGGTCGGCGGGGTGATGGCGAAGCGCGCGCTGGGGAAGATGAAGGCGCGTGGGCTGAAGCCGGAGGAGACGCTGCGGACGCTTTCGGAGGACCGGCGCTGGATGGCGCGCGAACGGGAGCAGTTCAAGCGGGAGTTGACGGCGTGAGCCGTCCAGGAGGGGCGCGGCGGTGGGACCGGCGCGCCGCGGATCCAGCGGTGAGAGGAGGAGTCATGGACCGGAGCAGCGACGTCCAGTTCACACCGGAGCCGGGCAGCATGGAGGGCGTCGAGTTCACGCCGGATCGAGGTGAGGAGGGGGAGCGGGGCGGGCCGGCGTCGCCGCGCGGCGAGGGGTCGGGCGAGATG
>JADGGV010000163.1 GCA_019689775.1 Gemmatimonadota bacterium | reverse complement strand
GTAGGTACAAGGGTACGCCGGTGAACCTGACGCAGCACAGCTACTTCAACCTGAAGGGGGCGGGGAGCGGGGACGTGCTGGGGCACGTGCTGACGATCGCGGCGAGCGCGTACACGCCGGTGGACTCGACGCTGATCCCGACGGGGGAGGTGAGGCCGGTGGCGGGGACGCCGTTCGACTTCCGGACGCCGACGCCGATCGGGGCGCGGATCGACGCGGACGACGTGCAGCTCCGCAACGGTCGGGGCTACGACCACAACTTCATGCTGGACCGGAGCGGTCCGGGGCTGACGCTGGCGGCGCGGGTGCTGGAGCCGACGACGGGGCGGACGCTGGAGGTTTACACGACGGAGCCCGGGGTGCAGTTCTACTCGGGGAACTTCCTGGACGGCACGATCACGGGGAAGGGAGGCAAGGTGTACGGGCACCGGAGCGGCTTCTGCCTCGAGACGCAGCATTTCCCGGATTCGCCGAACCAGCCGTCGTTCCCGTCGACGATCCTGCGGCCGGGGGAGGTCTACCGGTCGCGCACGGTGCTCGTGTTCGGGGTGGCGGGCTGTGCCTCTACCTCCAGGGGATGCAGGCGTACCTCGCGCCGCCTATCTTCACGGTGTTCTTCCTGGGCCCCTTCATGGAGCGGCTGAACGCGAAGGGCGCGCTCGCGGCGCTGCTCGTCGGCTTCATGCTCGGGCTGTTCCGGTTGGCGGTGGACACGCCCGTGATGCTCGGGATCGGCGGGCTCGCGAACGGCTACGAGCCCGGCTCCTTCCTCTGGATCGTCAACAACATGTACTTCCAGTACGACAGCCTCCTGATCTTCCTCGTCTCCGCGGCGGTGATGGCGGCGGTGAGCGATGCGACGGAGGCGCCGGATCCCGTGAAGGTGGCGGGGCTGACGTCCGGCACGCAGACGGCGGCCGAGCGCGCGGACCCGCGCCGGAGCCGGGACTGGCGCGACGTCGCCGGCTCGGCCGTCGTCCTGGTCGTCATCCTGGCGGCGTACCTCTACTTCTGCGGCTGAGGCCAGCGTGGCGAGCACGTTCGCGATCGGCTTAGACTTCGGCACGAACTCGGCCCGCGCGGTGGTGGTCGACTGCGCCGACGGCCGGACGGTCGGCACGCACGTCGCCGGGTACCGCTCGGGGGAGCGCGGCGTCGTGCTGGACCCGGGCGACCCGCACCTCGCGCGGCAGCACCCGGCGGACTACCTCGAGGCGCTGCGCGAGGCGACGCGGGGCGCGCTGGCCGCCGCGGAGCGGACGCCCGGCTTCGCGCGCGAGCGCGTGATCGGCATCGGCGCGGACACGACGGGCTCGACGCCGCTCCCCGTGGATGCGCGCGCGCGGCCGCTCGCGCTGGATCCGGAGTTCCGCGACGAGCCGGCGGCGCTGGCGTGGCTGTGGAAGGACCACACCGCCGCGGAGGAGGCGGCGGAGATCACGCGCATCGCGCGGGAGCACGCCCCCGAGTACCTGGCGCCGATCGGCGGCACGTACTCGTCCGAGTGGTTCTGGTCGAAGATCTGGCGCTGCCTGCGCGTGGCGCCGCGGGTGTTCGACGCCGCGGCGACCTGGGTGGAGCTGGCGGACTACATCCCCGCGGTGCTGACGGGCGTGGACGACGCGCGGCGGATCCCGCGCGGCGTCTGCGCCGCCGGGCACAAGGCGCTCTACTCGCCGGAGTGGGGCGGGCTCCCATCGCGCGAGTTCCTGGCGCGGCTCGACTCGCGGCTGGCCGAGTTGCGCGACCGGCTCTACGACGAGGCGCACGCGGCGGACCGCGCCGCCGGCGGGCTCTCGGCCGAGTGGGCGGACGTGCTCGGGCTGCGCGCGGGGATCCCCGTCGCCATCGGCGCCTTCGACGCGCACTACGGCGCGGTGGGCGCCGGCATCGAGCCGGGCACGCTGGTGAAGATCATCGGTACGTCCACGTGCGACATCGCGATCGCCCCGGCGGACGGGCCGCGCGCCGAGATCCGCGGGATCTGCGGCATCGTGAACGGCTCGGTGATGCCCGGTTGGTACGGGATCGAGGCGGGGCAGTCGGCGGTCGGCGACCTGCTGCGCTGGTGGGTCGAGGTGGTGTGCGAGGGGGATGAGCGGCTGCACGCGGAGCTGTCGGACCGCGCCGCGCGCCTGCGCCCCGGCGAGTCCGGGCTCCTCGCGCTCGACTGGAACAACGGCAACCGCACGGTGCTCGTCGATCCGCGCCTGACCGGCCTGCTCCTCGGCCAGACGCTGCACACGACGCGGGCGGAGGTCTACCGCGCGCTGATCGAGGCGACGGCGTTCGGCGCGCGCGTCATCGTCGACCGCCTCACGGAGTCCGGCGTGCCGATCGAGCGGGTGGTGTGCTGCGGCGGGATCGCGGCGAAGAATGAGCTGTTCATGCGCATCTATGCGGACGTGCTCGGCCATCCGATGCTGCTGGCGGGCTCCGACCAGACGCCGGCGCTGGGTGCGGCCGTGGCGGCGGCGGTCGCCGCGGGCTCGGCCGCCGGCGGCTACGACACGTTCGCGGAGGCGAAGGCGCGGATGACGTCGCTCAAGGAGGAGCGGTTCACGCCGGACCCGGCGGCGCACGCCGTCTACGACGAGCTGTACGCGATGTACCGCGAGCTGCACGACGGCTTCGGCGGCGTGCCCGGCGCGGCCGTCGAGCTGGGCACGGTGATGAAGCGGCTGCTGGCGCTGCGCGAGCGCGTCGTGGGCGGGGGGGCGTCGTGAGCGGGATGCTGCCGGAGCTTCGCGAGCAGGTCTGGCGGGCCAACCTGGAGCTGGCCGGGAGCGGGCTCGTTACGGGCACGTTCGGCAACGTCTCGGGGCTGGACCGCGAGGCGCGGGTCTTCGTGATCAAGCCGAGCGGGGTGCCGTACGCGGAGCTGACGCCCGCGCACATGGTGCCCGTGTCGCTGGACACGGGCGAGGTGCTGGAGGGGCGGCTGCGCCCGTCGTCGGATACGGCGACGCACCGGGAGCTGTACCTGGCCTTCGACTGCGGCGGCGTCGCCCACACGCACTCGGAGTACGCGACCGTCCTGGCGCAGGCCCGCCTGCCGCTGCGCTCGATGGGCACCACGCACGCGGATCATTTCCGCGGCGATGTCCCCGTGACGCGTGAGCTGACGCGGGCGGAGGTGGAGGCCGACTACGAGCGCAACACCGGGCTCGTGATCGTGGAGACGTTCCGCGTGGGCGGGATCGATCCGACGGAGGTGAGCGCGGTGCTGGTGGCGAACCACGGCCCGTTCACCTGGGGCGCGGACGCGCTCGCGGCGGTGGAGGCGTCGCGCGTGCTCGAGTTCCTGGCGCGCATGGAGTGCCTGCTCCGGGCGCTGGCGCCGGACGCGCCCCGTCCCGCCGATTACCTCATCGACAAGCATTTCCTTCGGAAGCACGGGAGTAATGCGTATTACGGGCAACGGTAATGGGGCGCCGCGGGCGGTGCTCTGGGATCTGGATGGGACGCTGGTCGATTCGCGCGACTACCACTGGCGCTCGTGGCGGGGCGTGCTGGAGGCGGAGGCGGTGGCCGTGACCGAGGCGGACTTCCTGGCCAGCTTCGGCCGGCGCAACGACGACATCCTCGGCGCGTGGCTAGGCGCCGATGCCACGCCGGAGCGGATCCGTCGCATCGGCGAGGCGAAGGAGGTGCTCTACCGCGAGCTGATCGCCGAGGAGGGGATCAGTCCGCTCGAGGGCGCGGCGGAGTGGGTGTCTCGGCTGCACGCCGCGGGCTGGCGCCAGGCGATCGCGTCCTCGGCGCCTCGCCTGAACGTCGAGGCGGTCATGCGGGCGCTCGCGTTCGGCGAAGCGATCGAGGCGGTGGTGGCGGCGGAGGATGTGAGCGCCGGGAAGCCCGACCCGGAGGTCTTCCTCACCGCGGCCGCGCGGCTGGGCGTGCCGCCCGCGCGGTGCGTGGTGGTGGAGGATGCGGCCGCGGGGATCGAGGCCGCGCGGCGGGCCGGGATGCGCAGCATCGGCGTGGGCGGCGCCGCACTCGCCGCCGCCGATGTGGTCGTGGACTCGCTCGGCGCGCTCCCGCCGGACACGTTCGACCGGCTCCTCGGCGGATGAGCGATCGGGGCGCGGTCGGGCCGGTCGACGGAAACGTGCCACACGAAGACGCGGAGCCGCCGAGAGTCGCCCGGCGGCGAGGCGTTGCGGGGAATGCGAGGAGCGCCCGGGGGGGCGCGGCCCACCGGGCGCATTCCATTATGAATCACAACAGGTTCTGAGATGCCGGCCGGGCCCGGCCCCCGCGTACGCCGGAATCATGGACTCCACCGCTCCGCGCCTCGGCGTCTTCGTGTGACACCCGTCCGTTCGTCCGCCCCGCCTCACTTCTCCACGGCCCGCGCCGTCACGTAGAAGTTTTCGTCCACCTTGAAGTCCTCCGGGCTCGGCAGCGAGACGGTCGCGGTCTGCCACGCCTCCGTCGGGTGGATGCGCGTGAAGCGCCCCGGCGCGAGCGTGACGTCGACCGGCATGTCGAAGCCGGGGACGACGTCGGCCCAGCGGTAGGAGAGCGTGTTCCCCTCGAGGCGGTACTCGAGCGCCGGGATCTTCGTCGTGCGCAGGTACTGGTCGAAGACCTTGCTCAGGTCGATGCCGGCCTCGCGGCTGATGTACGCCTCGATCTGGCTTCCCATCACCGTCTGGTGCCGGAACGTGCGGTTCAGGCCGCGCAGGATCCCGCGCCACTTCTCGTCGTCGCCGACGATCTGCCGGATCGTGTGCAGCATGTTCCCGCCCTTCGGGTACATGTCGCCGGAGCCCTGGGCGTTCACGCCGTAGGCGGGGATGATCGGCCGGTCGTTCCGGATGTTGCGCCGCGTGCCGATCGTGTAGCGCGCACCCGCGTCCTTGCCGAACAGGCACTCGGTGTAGAGCCCCTCGGCGTAGTTCGCGAAGCTCTCGTGCACCCACATGTCGGCCTGGTCCTTGGCCGTGATGTTGTTGCCGAACCACTCGTGGGCGCTCTCGTGCACGATGATGAAGTCCCACTTCAGCCCGAGCCCGGTGTGCGACTCGTCCCGGCCGCGGTAGCCGTTCGCGTACCAGTTGCCGTACGCCACCGCGCTCTGATGCTCCATCCCCGTGTTCGGCACCTCGATCAGCTTGTAGCCGTCCTCGTACCACGGGTACGGCCCGAACCAGTGCTCGAAGCACTTCAGCATCGAGCGCGCCTGCGTGAACTGCCGATGCGCCGCGTCGAGGTGGTAGTCGAGCGGCCAGAAGTCGAGCGTCAGCTCGCCGCCCTCCCCCTGGTAGCGCTCGCCATAGTGCGCGTAATGGCCGGCGGCGACCGCGATCGCGTAGTTGTTGATCGGGTTCGTGACGAACCACTCGTACGTCGTGGTGCCGTCCGGGTTGGGCGTCGTGCGGCGCAGGCGCCCGTTCGACACGTCGATCAGCGGGGCCGGCACGGTGAGCGCCACGCGCTGGCTGTCCGGCTCGTCCGCCTGCGTGTCCTTGTTCGGCCACCACACGCTGGCGCCCAGCCCCTGGTCGGTGGTCACGATCCACGGCCGACCCAGACTGTCGGTCGCCCAGGTGAAGCCGCCCTGCCACGGCGGCCGCCGCGCGACCTGCGGCCGGCCGTGGTAGTAGACCGTGAGCGTCTTGCTCGCGCCCTCCGGCTGCGGCGCGGCGAGCGTCGCGAAGAACGCGTTCCCCTCGCGCCGGAACGGCACCGCCCGCCCATCCTGCACCATGCTGTCGACGACGAGCGGCTCCATCAGGTCCACCTGGAGCTCCTGCGCGGGGCGCAGCACGCGGTACGTGATCGCGTTGTAGCCGCGGACCGTGCTGTCCGCGGGATCGATCCGCACGTGCAGGTCGTAGACGCTCACGTCCCACCACACCCGCGCCGGTGTTGTGAACGAGCCGCGCAGCGTGTCGGCGCGCGTGAAGGCGCGCGGCGTCTGCGCGGCCGCAGCATGCGGCCACGCGAGGAGCGCGGCCGCCAGGATGGTCGACCCGATGTTCGGCTTCATGCCTCTCGTCGGCACGGGTGGCGGGGGGCCGGATGAACGCTCGCCGGATGCGATCGGAACGCCACTCCCGGTCGACGTCCGGGAGCGGCGCGTGGCGACGGCCCGGCGGCGCCACGCGCATAAAGTGCGGGCGCGCGGCCGACGGCCGCCAGGGAGCGCGCCCGAGCCGGGCCACCCCCGCAACGGCGGCGGGCGCCCGGCGGCGTGACAGGCGGCGTGCCCGGCGGTGGGCCCGGCGGTGGGCCCGGCGGTGAGACGGGCGGCGTGACAGGGCTCAGGCCGATGCGATCGCCGCGGTGCGGCCGAGCAGCGCGATCCGCTCGCGGATCACCGCCAGCGCCTCCGCGCGCTCCGTCTGCGAGAGCGGCAGCCGCGGCGCACGCACCGCCTCGTTCCCCCGGCCCACCTCGGCCTGCACCAGCTTGATGAGCTGCACGAACTTCGGTAGCGTGTCGAAGCGCAGCAGCGGCAGGAACCACTCGTACAACCGCCGGGCCTCCTCCGCGTTCCCGCTGTGCGCCAGCTCGAACAGCCGGACCGACTCCTCCGGGAACGCGTTCGCCAGCCCGGCGATCCACCCGTCGCCGCCCATGAGCGTGGCCTCCGTGACCATGTCGTCCAGGCCGGCGAACAGCGCCAACCGGGCGCCCAGCCGCTCGCGCAGCGCCGTCAGGCGCCGCACGTCCCCGCTCGAGTCCTTCACCGCGTGCACGTTCTCGTGCCGGGCCGCCAGCTCCTCGATGTCCCGCACGCTCAGGTCCGTACCGTACGCGATCGGGTTGTTGTAGAGCATGCACGAGAGCGACGTGGCCTCGATGATCGCCGAAAAGTGCGCCTCCGTCTCCCGCCAGTCGCCCCGGTACACGTACGCGGGGAGCACCATCAGACCGTCGCAGCCGATCGCCTCCGCCGCCCGCGCCAGCTCCACGCACGCCTGCGTCGCCAGCCCCGAGATCGCCGCCACCAGCGGCACGCGCCCCCGGATCGCCCCCCGGCAGACCTCCAGGATCCGCACCTTCTCCGCCTCGCGCAGCGTCGCCCCCTCGCCCAGCGAGCCGAGCGCGACGATCCCCCGACACCCGCTCCGGACCAGCCAGTCCACGTGCTCCGCCAGGAATGCCTCGTCGACGGACCCGTCGGCGCGGAACGGCGTCGTGATCGCCGGGAACACCCCTCTCCAGTCGCTCTTCTGCATGGCTCGGCTCCCTCGGCGGTCGGCTCGGAGACCCCGCGGCTGCGGCGGCGCGCGTCGTCTCGGGGTCGGGCAACGGTGCGGTGGCTGGCGTGGCACCGGCACGGTCTTCGGGCGGTTTCGGATACAATATGCAGCGACGAGGGGCACGGACAAGGGGCGCGGACCGGGTGTCGGCGGGGCGGAGCTGGCTTCGACCACGGTCCCAGCGTGGACGCGGGCGCCGGTCTGGGTGGGGAGGTGGGTGTGGGCAGGGCGCGAGGTCGCGTCGGATGCGGGTGTGGCCGGGGCCCGGTCCGCGTGCGGTCCGCGTGCGGCGCCGGTCTGGGCGGCGGAGGTGGTGTGGGCCGGTCGCGGGTCCGCATGGGGTGCGGGTGTGACCCGGGCGCGGGCCGCGTCGGGGCCCCGTGCGGCCTGCGCGCGGTGCGGGCGCGGGCCGCGTCGGGTCCGCGCGCCGGCTGCGTGCGGCCCGGTGCGGCCGGCGTCGGGCCGGGTGCCGTCCGCGTGTGGCCCCGGAGTGGTCCGCGTGTGCTCCGGGTGTGGTGGTCGGCGTGGGGCCTGTCGTCGTCGGGATTACGCGCCGGTCGTGTCCCTATCAGTATATTGTATATCATTCCAACTCCCTCCGAGGCTGACATGATCCCCTCTTCGCGACGCGGGGCCGCGCGCGGCCGGGTGGCGGTGGCCGTGGCGGTTCGGGAGCCGTGGGCGTGGGCGCTGCTGCTGGCGCTCGCCGGGCTCGTGGGTGGCGCGCGGCCGGCGGCGGCGCAGGCGGAGCGCCGGGGCGGGCCGCCGGGTCCGCCGGTGGCGGACTCGGCGCACGTGCTGAAGTTCCGCTACATGGGGCCGCCGAGCGGGGGGCGGGTGGCGGCGGTGGCG
>JADGGV010000162.1 GCA_019689775.1 Gemmatimonadota bacterium | reverse complement strand
ATACCGCCCGCCGCGCCAGATGTGTATACGCGCCCGCGGGCGGCCGCCCCGCGGGACCGCGGCGGCCGGGGGTCGGGCGGCCCCGGCGCGAGTAGGCGACACGCGGGCTCGACGACGGCTCGTCGCCGGCCCGCGGACCTCGTCGTGGGCCAGGGGACCGCTCGTCACGCGCCCGCGACGCGCTCGCCGCCGCGGACGCGACGCGCCCGAAACACGGAGAGCCCCGACGCCGCGCGGCGCCGGGGCTCTCTGGTTCCTACGAGGCGTGCGTTCAGCGCCCCTTGGCCTGCGGCTTGACGCTGTCTTTGAGCGCCTTCCCCGGACGGAATGAAGCGCTGGTCGTCGGGCCGATCTTGATCTCGCGGCCGGTGCGCGGGTTGCGGCCGGTGCGGGCCTGGCGCGCACGCGTCTCGAAGGTGCCGAAGCCGGTGATCTGAACCTTCTCGCCCTTCTTCAGGCTGGCGGAGATGATGCCGTCGGCCGGGTTGAAGAGCGCATCAATGGCCCGCGAAGCCTCAGCCTTCGTCATCTTCGTCTTGTTGGCCAGGTTCTGGATCAGCTCCGACTTGTTCATGGATCGCTCCTCATCTGGAGGTGGTGAAAGTCAGCCACCGGTGGTTCACCGGACGTCCAGCATTCCGCACGTGAGCGGAAGATCCGGGCGCCCGCGCCCTTGCGCGGGCCCGCCGGCACCTTCAACTTCTTGCCTCGACGCCGGGGAGGGCCGCCGAGCCGTACTTTCCGCCAAAATCTCCGATACACTAGGGCGGTGCCCACGGATCGTCAAGGGCGTTACTCTGCGTCGGCGCGCGGAAAAATCGCTTCCCACCCCCCTGCACTCGATGGGTAAAATCGAATCGTGAGTCGGTCACGAACGCCGCATGCCGAGCCATCGGGTGCCCCGAGTCCCTCGGAGTCGTTGCGCCAACGGGAACTGGAGATCGCCAGCGAGATCGCGCAGGCCTTTCTCACGGCCATGCGGCCGCTGGAGGTCTATCGTCTTGCGCTGGCGCGCGTTACGCCGCTGGTGGACGCCAGCTTCAGCTCGGTCTTCCTGCGGGATCGGGCAGATCCATCCCTCTTGAAGCTCGTCTGTGCACAGAACTGGCCGCAGTCTTCGGCGCGGTTCCTGAGCCAGCTCCGCATTCGGGTGGGCCGTGGCCCGACCGGGCGCGCGGTGGCGGAGAACCGGCCGGTCGAGGTGCAGGACGTCTTCGCTGACCCGGCGCTGCGGGAATGGTGGGATCCCGCCCGGGAGCTGGGCTTCACGTCGCTGATCTCGCTGCCGCTGGCGATGGACGGGGAGGTCTCGGGGGCGCTCAGCTTCTACTTCGTCGATGCCCACACGTTCGAGGACCACGAGCGGACGCTGCTCTCGCTGGTGACGCGGCAGCTCGCGGCGACGGTGGAGCGGGCGCATCTGATCGAGAAGCTTCAGACGGCGAACGCGGAGCTGAGTCGGCAGAAGGAGGAGCTGGAGTACCGGGTGCGCGAGGCGGAGCTGGCGAAACGGCTGAAGACGGAGTTCCTGGCGAACATCAGCCACGAGCTGCGGACGCCGCTGACGTCGATCCTGGGCTACACGTTCCTGCTGGACGCCGGGCACGTCGGGGAGCTGACGACGGAGCAGCAGACGGCGGTGCGCAAGATCGACCGCGCGGCGACGGTGCTGCTCCGGCTGATCAACGACCTGCTGGATCTCTCGCAGCTCACCCTTGGCCGGACCGCGCTGGCGGAGCAGGAGGAGGAGGCCGTGGCGCTCGTCCGCCGGGCGGCGGACATCGTCGGGCCGCCGCCGGGGGGCGTCGAGTTCCGCGTGGAGTGCCCGGAGGGGGCGATCCCGCTCCGCGTCGACGGGGAGAAGGTCGCGAAGGTGCTCGAGAACCTGCTCTCGAACGCGTTCAAGTTCACGGCGAAGGGCGAGGTCGTCGTGACCGTGCGGCGTCTGGGCACGCCTGAGCACGGCGCGCCCGCCGTGGAGTGGGCGGTGCGCGACACCGGGATCGGGATTCGCCCCGAGGACCAGCAGGCGATCTTCGACGAGTTCCGGCAAGTGGACGGGTCGTCGACCCGGCTCTACGGCGGCACGGGCCTCGGGCTGGCGCTCTCGCGACGGCTCGCCGACCTGCTGGGGGGCGAGATCCGCGTGTCGAGCGAGCCGGCGGTGGGCTCGACGTTCACGTTCCGGGTGCCGCTGCGGGCGTAGCCGGGGCCGGGGGCGGCGCGGTCGTGGGGCCGGAACGGGTATGGGATCGGTCCGGCTCCGGGGCAGGCGTGGCCTGGGGCCGGTCCGGCTGCGAGGCCGGCGTGGCTTGGGGGCCGGAGCGGGTGTGGGACCAGTCGGGCTAGGGCGCCGGCCCGGCTAGGCGGCCGGCGCGGACTGGATCCCGCGCGTGCCTGTGCGCCAGGGCGTGAATCTGGCGCCGGGGCCGCTATCGCGCCGGCGCGGTCGCGCTCTCGTCCTGGGCATCCTGTCGCGCCTTCAGCACGGGCATCGGGCGGGGCCGCGTCATGGCCTGGGGCGACAGGATGTCGTCGAGCTCCTCCTGGCTGAGCCACCCCTTCTCGAGCACCAGCTCGTAGACGCCGCGGTCGGTCTCGAGCGCCTCCCGCGCGACGGCCGTCGAGCGCTCGTAACCGATGTAGGGCACGAGCGCGGTGACGATGCCGATGCTGCGCTCCAGCAGTTGGCGGATCCGGTCCCGGTTCGCGGTGATGCCGACGATGCAGCGCTCGCGCAGGACGATGCAGGCCTGCGTGAGCATATCGACGGACTGGAAGATGTTGAACGCGATGACCGGCTCGAACACGTTGAGCTGGAGCTGCCCGGCCTCCGCGGCCATGGTCACGGTGAGGTCGTTGCCGACGACCTGGAAGCAGACCTGGTTGACGACCTCGGGGATGACCGGATTGACCTTCCCCGGCATGATGCTCGATCCGGGCTGCATCGCCGGGAGGTTGATCTCGCCGAGGCCGGCGCGCGGCCCGCTGGCGAGCAGCCGCAGGTCGTTGCACACCTTCGAGAGCTTCACCGCGACGCGCTTCAACACGCCGGAGAGCTGAACGAACGCGCCCGTATCGGGCGTCGCCTCGACGAGGTCGGGGCTCGTCACCAGCTCGAGGCCGGTCACCGCGGAGAGGTGCCGCCGCACGGCCTCGGCGTAGCGGGGATCGGTGTTGATCCCGGTACCGATCGCAGTCGCGCCCATGTTGATCTCGCGGATGAGCGCGGCCGCCTCGCCCAGCCGGTCGATGTCCTCTCCGATCGTCGTCGCGTACGCGTGGAACTCCTGGCCGAGCGTCATGGGCACCGCGTCCTGGAGTTGGGTCCGCCCCATCTTCACGATGTCGGCGAACTCCTCCGCCTTCGCCAGGAACGCGTCCCGCAGCCCCGCCATCGCCCGCTGGAGGTCCCGGAGCGCCCAGTTCGCGGCGATCTTCAGCGCGGTCGGGTAGACGTCGTTCGTGGATTGTGAGAGGTTGACGTGGTTGTTCGGGTGGACGACGTCGTACTCGCCCTTGCGCCGGCCCAACAGCTCCAGCGCCCGGTTCGCGATCACCTCGTTGGCGTTCATGTTCGTGGACGTGCCTGCGCCGCCCTGGATCACGTCCACGACGAACTGGTTGTGGAGGTTCCCCGCGCGGATCTCGCGCGCGGCGCGCACGATCGCATCGGCGACGTCGGGGCGGAGCAGGCCGAGCTCGCGGTTCGCCTCCGCCGCGGCCTCCTTCACCGCCGCCAACGCCTCGACCAGCCGCGGGTACTGCGCGATCGGGATCCCCGTGATCGGGAAGTTCTCGACGGCCCGCAGCGTCTGGATCCCGAAGTAATTCTCGTCGGGCACGTCCCGCTCGCCGAGCAGGTCCTTCTCCCGCCGGAGCGCGCCCGACAGGTACACCTCGCCGCGCCCGGTCAGCCGCTGCGTCGTCGCCCGTAGCCGGCTCGCGACCGTCGACGCGGCCGTCGCCACGAGCTTCGCGTAGAGCCGCGGCTCCGCCTCCCGGATCGACTCGACCGCCTCCCGCGGGACGACGACCAGCTCCGTCGCCTCGCGCGCCCAGCCGCTGCTCGAGTGCGGGTAGTCGTCCAGCAGACTGCCCTCGTTGAGCATGTCCCCCGGGCCGAGCACCGCCAGCACGATCGGCCGACCACGCCGCCCCTTACGGATCTCGACCCGTCCGCTGACGATGATGCCGAACTCCCGGCGCGGCTGGCTCTCGTGGAAGAGGTACGTGCCCGCCTCGTGCGAGACGCGGCGCGCGAGTCCCGCCAGGTACTCCAGCTCGGCCTCCGTAAGGCCTCGCGTCAGGCGCGCGCCCCGTAGCGCGCCCAGGATGGTCTCGTCCATGGTTCGTTGCGTCTGCGTTCGCCCGCCGGACCCGGCGCCCCGCGGCCGCGTGGAATTGTACCCGCCCGCGACCGTCCCGGGCTACCCCCGCCGGCGAACCGTGGCGACGCGGCGCGCGGGTACGGCCGGGAATACGATCGGCGGTGGCGGCAGCGCGTGCACGGCCGCTAGCGTGAAGCACGGCGCGCCGGCGGGGGCGGGATCGGGCCTTCGCCCGCCGCGCCTCCCGCGTCGGCGGCGGCCCAGCCCGGATACTGGGCGCGCCACAGCCGGGCGTAGGGGCCGCCCGCCGCGAGCAGCTCGCGATGCGTCCCTTCCTCCGCCACCTTCCCGGCCTCGATGACGACGATCCGGTCCGCGCGAGCGACCGTGCTCAACCGGTGCGCGATGAGCATGATCGTCTTCCCCTGGTCGCGTAGACGGAGCAGTACCTCCTGCACGATCCTCTCGGAATGGGAGTCGAGGGCGGAGGTCGCCTCGTCGAGCACGAGGATCTCGGGCTCGCGGTAGAGGGCGCGGGCGATCGCGACGCGCTGGCGCTCGCCGCCCGACAGGAGCGCACCGCCCTCGCCCAGCGGGGTGCGCAGACCCGCGGGCAGCCGCTCGATCAGCTCGTCGAGGTGCAGCGCCCGGCAGACATCGACGACGCGGCGGAGGTCGGGCTCGAAGTCGCCGAGCGCGATGTTCTGCACGAGGTCGCCGGCGAAGAGCTCGACGCGCTGGGGCACGATCCCGACGATCCGGCGCAGATCCTCGGTGGCGACGTGGCGAATGTCGTAGCCGGCGATCTCGATGGTCCCGGCTTCGGGCAGGTACGCGCGGAGCAGCAGCGCCGCCAGCGTGCTCTTGCCGCAGCCGCTCTCGCCGACGATGGCCGTGATGGTGCCGCGCCGGAGCGTGAGGCCGAGCCCGTCGAGGACGCGCGGGCGCGAGCCGTAGCGGAACGCGACGGCGTTGAAGCGGACATCGCCGACGAGCTCGGGAGTCAGGTGGAGCCCGCTCCGCTCCTCGGCCTCCAGCTCGAGGATCTCGAAGAGCCGGTCTGCCGCGACGAAGGCATCCTGTAGCACGCGGTTGGCCGAGACGAGCGCGAGCACCGGGCCGCTGAGGTGGCCGAGCAGCGCGTAGCACGACATCAGCTCGCCGGGCGTGAGCTGGGCACTCAGCACCAGCCGCGCGCCGACCCAGAGCACGGCGACCGTGCAGAGTCGCGTGACGCTCTGCGACGCCAGCGTCGCGGCGAGGGATGTGGTGGCCGAAGCCTGGACGGCGCGCAGCACGCGGACGAAGCGGGCCTCGGTGGCGGTGGCGGCCAGCGCCTCGGCGGTGCAGGCGCGCAGCGTGCCCGCGCCGCCGAGCGACTCGACGAGATGGGACTCGAAATCGGCCGCGCGCTCCATCAGCGCGCGCTGCCCCCGCCGGTTGCGCTGGTTCGCCAGCGCGTAGACCAGGGCGTGGAGCGGGACGGTCGCGGCCGCGAGCGCGGCGAGCTTCGCCGCGTACGCCACCATCAGCCCGAGCGAGCACACGAGGACGAGCGTGTTCACGGCGAGATCGAGCGCCACATCGTTGAGAAAGGCGCGAATCTTCACCGCGTCGTTCACCCGGGAGACGACCTCGCCGACGCGCATCGTGTCGAAGAAGCGCTGCGGCAGCGCGAGCACGTGCCGGTAATAGCCGAGTACGAGCCGCGCGTCGATGCACTGTCCGGTATCGATCGTCAGGCGGCCTTTCACCCAGCCGATGAGCGCCTGCGCGGCGAGGAGCGCGAGCATCGCCACGCCCATGACGTTCAGCGCACCGGTGTTCCCGTCGACGAGCACGGAGTCGACGAGCTGCTGCACGAAGATCGCGGTCGATAGGCCGAGGATCGTGTAGCCGAGTGCGCCGGCCAGCGCGGCGGCGACCACCTTCGCATGCGGCCGCAGCAGGTCGAGGAAGCGCGCCGCCGTCGAGCGGACCTCGTTGCGCCGCACCAGGTCGGGGGCCGGCAGGAGGAGGACCAGGATCCCGGTCCAGCGTGCGACGAACGTGTCGAGCGGGAGCTTCCGGATCCGCCCCTCGGCCGGATCCATCACCGTGATCGAGCGCGCCGCCACCCCGCACACGACCACGAAGTGCATGCGCCCCGGCCCCGTCGTCGTGTGCGCGATGCACGGCTTCGGGACCCTGGGCAAGCTGTCCGGCCCGCCTCGGACCGCCTTGGCGGAGAGCCCGAGCCGGCCGGCGGCCTCCACCAGCCCGAACGCGCTCGTGCCGCTTCGGTCCGTCCCGGCAAGCTGCCGGATCCGCGCGATCGGGATCCGCACGCCATGGTACGCCGCGACCGCGGCGAGACACGCGGCGCCGCAATCGCTGCCGTCGCGCTGGCGAACCCGCGGGACGCGCCTACGCATGCCAGGCAGCCGGTCCGGCGACACGGGGTCCGGTCGGCGCGGTCGCAACCGGAGCCGTCGGCCTCGCCGCCGTCGTCGCCGCGGTCGGAGCTGCGACTCCAACCGCGGCTGAAACCGCGCTCGCGGCGGCGGGCCCGAGAGGCGCCGCGTCCGGATCGAGCCAATCCGTCGTGCGGTCGCGCAGGAGCTGGAGGAGCGTGCGCCGCGCGACGAGGAAGCGCGCCTGGAGCGTCATCCCCTTGCGCAGCCGGCCGACGACGCCGTTCGCGAGGCGGAGGCGGTCGGTCGAGAGCGCGCAGCGGACCCGGAACACCGGCTTGCCGTCCGCCAGCGCGACGTCGTCGCCGATCGCGGTGATGCGGCCCGCCAACGCGCCCCAGTCGCGATAGTTGAACGCGTCGACCAGCAGGCGCACGGCCATACCGGGGCGCAGCAGCCCGACGTCCCGGGGCGAGACGATCACCTCCGCGACGAGCGTCGTGTCCGGAGAGACCACCGCGAGGAGCTGACCCGCCGTAACGATGCTCCCGGCCGCCAGTGCCGCCATCTCCTCGACCGTGCCGTCGGCCGGCGCGCGTACCCGATGGAGCTCCGCGTCCTGGTCGGCCGCAGCCAGCTCCGCGAGCCGGTCCGCCAGCTCGGCCCTCGCGGCGGCGAGCTGCGTGCTCCACTCCGCGCGGTAGCGCGCTCCGACCAGCGCGCGCCGCGCGCTCGCCTCGGCCAGTGCCGACCGGCGTGCCTGAAGCTCCGCGACCGGCGCCAGCTCCGCGGCGGCAAGCCGCGACGCACGCTCCGCTTCCACCGTCGCCTGGAAGACCGTCGACGATTCGGCGCGCAGCGCGGCCTGCGACTCCGCGTAGGCGCGCCGGTAGGCCCGCGACCGGAGCCGCGCCGCCACCGCCCCGCCGCCGGTGTCCGACGCCGTCAGCACTTCCAGGTCCGAGATGGCGGCGCGGAGCTCGGCGATCCGCCCGCGCAGGGCCGCGCGGCGCTCCTGCGCGGCCTCCGACCGGAGCGTCACCATCACCTCGCCCGCCCTGACCGTCGTGTGCTCCCGGGTGTGCACCGCCTCTACGACCCCGCCGAGCCCCGCCCGCACCTCCTGCCGCTCCGCCACCGGCCGCACCAGACCCGTGCCCCGCACCGACACCGGCACGCGCACGAGCGGGAGCGAGACCAGGCCAGCGAGCAGAACGACCAGCAGCGACACGTACACGGCACCGCCGGGGATGCCGTCCCGCGCGAGAAGACATTCCACCGTGTCCTCGACCCGCTCCGCCGGGACGATCACCCGACCCCCCCCCCCCCCATCGGCCGCACGCCGCCCGTCGGTGGGTGCGGGCGCG
>JADGGV010000005.1 GCA_019689775.1 Gemmatimonadota bacterium | reverse complement strand
GGCGCGCGGGGGTCGGCGTGGGGGGCGTAGCCGTAGAGGCGGTTCAGCCAGCCCCCCACGGCCACGAAGAGGCACCGCTCGGCGAGGGTCAGCCGCGGAGCCGGAAGCCCGGCCGTGGTGGTGCGCAGCGTGACATCTCCCTCGAAGCGTACTCGGTTGCCGCCGACCACGTGACCGACCGGGAACGTGGACCCAGTCCGGAGCCGGTCCACCAACGGCTCCATGTCGGTCCCGACGAACGCGCCGATGCGACGGACCGACGTCACCGGATCGGCGACGAAATCTTCGTACCGCATGCGCAGGTACCGGTCCCGGCCGTGACACGCCCGCAGCAGCGCTGCGCAGAGGTTGCTGCGGGTCCACCCGACCACGGCCCGGAGCGCCGGGAGCGGCAGCGGCCTCACGTGCCCTTCCAGCAACCAGTTGCTCCCGGTCCGGAGCAGCGACGCCAGTGTGGCGCGACCATCGCGGACCAGGTGGAGCACGTAGACCTCGTGGCCGGCCAGGCGCGCCAACGCCACCGTTCTGGCGGCGGCGAGGCGGGCGGACTTCGAGGCATCCACGACCACCGACTTCCCGGACCGCTCGACGATCAGGTCGACGAGCCGCTGCTGGATGTCGCGGTAGAGCTCCCGGCGCGCGCGGCGCACCCAGCCGGCGCCGAGCCAGACCGGCGAGGCCAGGCGCTCGACGCGGCGCACCTCGGCCGCGACCCGGGCGGAGAGGAGCCGTGGCTCGCGCCGCAGCAGCTCGCCCCAGAACCCGCACGCGGCGTACTCTTGCCCGCACGAGCACCGGCGCAGCGGGTTCCGCCAATCGTCGTGGCCGAACGTCAGTTCGCCGACGGCGATCATGGAGGCGTGCGCGCCCAGGATCGCCGACAGGATCGTCGACCCGCTGCGGCCATACCCCGCGATGTAGAGGATCCTCGCCATGCGCTTCGAGACCGATGCTGCGGGGGCGGGATGCGGCCGCCGTGGTGGGGTCGTGCGTGGCGACGGTGCGACTACTCGGCCACTTCAAGGGGTGTGCGGGCGTCGGGCCGCGCTCCGAGGACGCCCGGCTCCGGCTGCCGATCCAGCAGGGAGAAGAACCAGTCGGGGAGGGGCGCGCGCCGGTGCTGGCGCCGGCGCACGCCACGGAGCACACCGAGCGTGCGGAACGGCACGGCGGCGAGGAGCGTCGTGGCGGCGCGCACCAACTGTGGTTCCCCCACCTTCAGGGAACGAGGTCGCCGGCTCCGGTCACGGAAGCTCGTGTTGGGCGCATAGCTGCGCCGGCACATGCTCTCCTCGTACGGGATGCGCAGAAACGCGCACACGGCCTGGAGCGTGCCGGGGAGGTCCGCCTCGAGCGAGGCATAATCCACAACGAGGATGCGGCTGGACTTCGCCGCGAACCGTCGCATGGCCTGGTTGTAGTAGGCCCAACCGATCACGGTCTCGAGGATCTCCCGTGCCCGGGCGGTGCGCCGCGATGCCCGCTCCGGGTATCGCATCTCGAAGAGACCGAGCGTCGAGGCGACGACCGCCTGGGCGTCGCGGATGATCCCGACGAATCGCGCATCGGGGTAGAGCGCGGCGAGGCGCGCGACGAGCGGCGTGTGGGCGGGGCTCTTCTCGAGCCAGTAGTCCGCCCCTCGTCGGGCGGCGTAGCGGTCCATGACGGTGCGGAACACCGCCTCGTACGTCGCCGGCCAGAGCGAGTGGAGGTCGTCGCGGGTCACGCCGGCCAGCCGGAAGTAGTCCGACGCGGCCATGACCTCGACGAACTCGACGAAGTTCGACCGCACCGCGAGATCGCCGTAGCGGCTGTACACCTGGCTGAAGAACACGCTCTCGTGGATCCCGTGGTGGCGTACATGGCGGACGCCCGCGATCCGGGAATGCTCCGCGAGCTGGTTGGCCAGCCAGGTGGTCCCCGACCGGTGCTTGCCGAGGATGAAGAGGGGGTGCGGCATCGCCTCAGGTCGCCTGACGGCGGAACGGGACCAGCCGAACCAGCACCACGCTCATCGCCAGGAACATCCAGAGCGTCTTCTCCTCCTCGTTGGGCATGTACCAGCCGTAGGCCAGGGTGTGGAGCCCGAGCGCCGTGATCACGGCCTCCGCGAGCGCGGTCGTCGGCAAGTCCCCGGCCCGGCGCGCCGCGAGCCATGCCCGGATGCTGTTGACGAGTCCGAGGCCCAGGAGCCCGAGCCAGAGCATGAGCCCCACGATGCCGAGGTTCGCCAGGATGCCGATGTGGCTGCTGTGCGGGCTCCGCCACGACGTCCAGAGCTTGACCGCGCCGCGCACCTCGAACTGGTACTGCGAGGTGAAGTACCGCCCGTAGTTGTCGTAACCGACGCCGAGCAGGGGGTGGTCCTCGGCGAGGGCGAGGCCGACGCGCAGGTGGTAGCCGCGCGAGCTGGGCAGGTCCCCTCCGGCGTCGGCGGACTCCACGGTTCGGGCCAGATAGGGGGCGATCGTCGCCACGCGCGCCGTCACGCGGTTCCAGGGCACGTAGACCATGCCCGCGAACGCGGCGGCGACGGCCACGGCCAGGATCCACGCCCGGCCGCGGCCGCTCCAGAGCGTCTGCCAGACGTGGAGCAGCAGGACCGGGGGCAGGAGGATGAAGTTCATGCGCGAGTAGGTGAAGATGACGCCGAGCGTGGCCAGGGCGATGTAGGCCATCCCGAGGATGCGCCACGCCGTGCCGCGTTGCGCGCGCAGCAAGTAGAAGCCGAACGGGACGAGCGTGACCATGATCACGGCCGTGCCGTTGACGCCGCCACTCACATCCTCGCCGGCACGGTGGGCGTGGTGGACGATCGCCTGCTGGACCGTGATCGCCGCGCCCAACACCGCACCGATCATCACCGCCTTGACGAGCAGGTCCAGGCGCCGCCAGGAACGCATCAGGTCGATGACGAGGAGGCTCCAGGCGAAGAGCTGCGCGAGCTGCCGGGCGCCGGCCAGGGAGACCTGGGGGTAGCGCGCCCAGAGTGCCGAGGCGAAGGCCAGTCCCAGGAAGGCGAGGCCGACGCCGGCCAGCGGCGAGACGAGCGGCCTGAGGGATTCGCGCACAAGCACCTTGTGCGCCGCCCAGGTCGCGAAGGCGACCATCCCGAGCAGGCGCGTCGCCGTCATCCCGCCGCTGACCACGAACGCCGCCTCGATCGGGATCGTGACGGCGAAGGCCATGGCTCCGATGATCGGTCGCGCGATCAGGATCACGCCCACGCCGAGCCCCGCCACGGCGGCCAGGAGCGCGATGCCGTATTGCCCCGCGAGTCGGCCCAGCACCACGGCGCCGCCGGCCGCAAGTGCGACGAGCAGCACATCCTGGCGCAGGGGCCATTCCCGCCCCTGTAGCGTCGCTCTCACCGGGTATGCTCCATTTCCGCCGGCGACGGCTGCGCCCGGCCGTGCAACGTGCCCATCCTCAACGATTCGGGGTGCCGCCGGTCGGCTGGCTGGAAGTCATCTCCGAGGCGCACGTGCTCGTCCGGTGACGTCGATGCGTGGCCGGTGGCGGCGGCGGGGTCTCGCGGATGTCCGCGCGCGGCCGACGCGGCACGCGGCGGACGGCAGCGGGGGTCACGATGCGCGGCGGCCGTCGGACGGGGGCCCACCGACCGGACGCGCGGCCGGCTCGCCCCAAACCCGGTCGACATCGCGCCCGATGAGCTCGCTGAGTTGTCGGTTCAGCGGCGCGAAGTGCGCGGCGAGCTCGGCTCGGATCTCCGGGCGCATCGGCGGCGGCCTGAATTCGCGCTCGTTCGCCCGCCGGACCGCTTCCCTGAGGCGGTAGCGGGCGCGCTCGGACACGACCCGCCGGAGCAGGCGACGGACGCGCGGCAGCGCCGTCGCATTGGACGTCAGATGCAGCACCGTTTCCCAGCGGGGCGCCGCAGCGGCATTTCGCTCGAGGACCACCCGGGGTGTGAAATCGGGGTCGAGCCCGGGGAGCGCGCGGTAGAGGGCTTGCACGATCTCCACCGCGCGCGTGCGCAGGTCTTCCGCAAGGATCACGTGCACCCGGTCCCGCCCGAAGCGCTCGTAGATGGCCGCGAGGTACGGCGCGTAGGCGCTCCGCTGGAGGTACGCACAGCGCCAGGCGCGAGCTGTATCGCCGCCGAAGCGCTCGCCGCCGTCCCGAATCGCGGCCTCGAACGTTCGCATCGGCTCCCACCCACGGCGGCGCGCGTACCAGTACTCCGAGTAGGCCCGGTCGGCGGGGTTGCGGAGCGCCACCACCACCTGGATCTCGGGATTGTGCTGCTGCAATCGCTCGAGCGCCTTCGCCGAGTACATCATGGCCACGCTCTTGCCGACCAGGACGGCGCCGGGCCGGGCATCGCGGTAATAGACGCGGAGCACGTGGTCGAAGCCGCTGCGGTACACCCGGTCGCCGGCGAAGAACTCCAGCTCCCGCTGCGGGTGGGTGTAGATCCCGGGGTGCTGCCCGAGGTAGTCCTTCAGGGAGGTCGTGGCCGCCTTTGGCGCCCCCACGATCATCATGCGGAGCGGTCCCGGCGCCGCCGTCGTGCCCGCGCCCATCTCCCCTATCTCCGCCCGCGGCGACGGTCCGCCAACTCCTGGTAGAGCGCGGCGCAGAGGTCCAGGCTCCGATCGAGCGCCATGGTAGCCGTCACCCATTCATGCGCGGCGCGGCCGAGCCCGGCTCGCAGGCCCGGGGCCTCGGCGAGGCGCTCGAGCTGGCCGGCCAGCGACTCCGCATCCAGCTCGGCCAGGAGGTAGTGCTTCTCGGGCTCGCCCAGCTCCGTCGGCACCGTCACGAACCGGGTCGTCACGACCGGCAGCCCGGACGCCATCGCCTCGAGAAGCGCGTTGGGCATCCCCTCGCGGCGGGAGGTGAAGACGAAGATGTCGGCGGCGCGCAGGTAGTCCTCGACGTTCTCGACGAGACCGGCGAACCGGACGCGATCCGCGGCGCCTGAGGCGGCCAGGAGGGATGCCAGCCGGTCCCGGAAGGGTCCGAGCCCGGGATCGCTCAGGTCCTTGCGCGGCCCGACGATCACGAGCCGGAGCTCCGGCCGGCTCGGCGCCAGGCGAGCCCACGCCGCGAGCAGGAGGTCCATCCCTTTGCGCGGGGACACGCCGCCCGCGTAGACCAGCACCAGCTCGTCATCACCGAGCCCCAGCGCGTTCCGCAGCCGGCGCCGCTCGAGGGCGTCCGCCGGCGGCCGGAAGCGGTCGAGGTCCACCCCATTGGGGATGACCGTGATCGGGGCGGTGGTTCCGGTCGCCCGAAGCTGATCCCCCATCAAGGTGCTGCTCACGACGACGTGGTCCGCGCGGTTCAGCGGCGCGGGCAACGCCCGCCTCAGCACCCGCTCGAGCGTGGAGGGGGACGGATTCGGGAACATCGTGATGTTGACGACGACGGGGATCCGCGAGCGCCGCAGCCCGGCGAGAGCCGGGAGGAGCGTGGCCGGCGCGGACAGGAGCTGCACCACATCGGGCGGGCCGTCCGGCCGCCGGCAGAAGCGAAGGAGCTGACGGCCGAGGTGGAACTGGCGCCCCAGGTGGCCCTTCGCGGGCAGGCGGACGCGGTGGACCGGCACGCTGTCGATCACCTCGAACGGCGACAGGCCGTCGCGGCCATCGGCGGTCGGCACACCGGACATCGCGGCCTTGAACAGGCGCGGTGCGGCGGTCAGGACCTCGAGACGGATGCCTCGGGCGCGCAGTCCCGGAGCATAGCGCGCGAAGCGGAGGGCGCCTCCGGCGTAGATGGGATAGTACGCCTCCGTGGCGAGGCAAACGCGCACGGGTCGGGAACGCACCGGAGCGGCGCGGCTGCTCATGGCACGCGTGCGTTGACCGGGTCCTGAGCGTGGCTGGCGCGATGGCGCCGCCCCCGGTAGGCGAGCGTCCGCTCGAGGATATCCGCGATCTTGCCGGCGCAGCCCTCCGCCGAAAAGTCGGATTCCACCCGCCGCCGCCCGGCGGCCCCGGCCGCAGCGGCGCGAGCGGGGTGTGCGAGGTAGTCCAGCGCGGCTGCGGCGAGCGCATCGACATCGCCGACGGGCACCATGCGCCCGGTCACGCCATCCACGACCGTTTCGCACACGCCATCCACGCCGTAGGCGACCACCGGCAACCCGGCCAGCATCGCCTCGAGGACGGCCCGCGGGTGTGCATCGGTCATGGAGGTGTGCAGGAAGAGGGTGCCGCCTGGAAGCATCTCCACGATGTCTGGCCGGAAGCCGAGGAAGTGCGCCCGACCCGTCAGACCGAGGTCCGCGATCAACCCGCGGACCCGGCGCTCGAAGGGGAGATCGCGGCCGAGCGCCCCCGCCATGAGCAAGTTCGCCGCCGGTTCCCGCTCGACGATCGGCGCCAGCGCGCGCACCGCGTGATCTTGCCCCTTCCCTGGCAGGATATGGCTGACATGGAGGATCAGGGGGCCAGAGGCCGGGATGTCCGCGAGCCCGGCGAGACGTGCCCGCGCCAACGCCGGGTCGAGCAACGGCTCCCCGGTCCGGACGCCGTTGTGCACCACATACGGTTGAACACCGGCGAATTTCGCATGCACCCGAGCACACGCAGCCGACACGGCGATGGCCGCATCAGCGAAGCGCAGGAAGCTGAGTCGTCGCCACCCGCGCCTGACCGCCATTGCGCGGATGTGACAGACGAACGGGACGCCGGCAAGGCGCGCGGCGATGAGCGCGTTCTCCGAGGAGCCGCCGGTGTTGTTGCCGTAGACCAGGTCGAAACGGCCGCGCCGGATGATCCGAGCCATGGCCATGATCGAGCCCTTGCCGAGCGACGCGAGGCTCTCGTACGGAATGCCCCGCCGCTCCAACTCCGTCGTCAGCGGCCCACGGCCGCGTGCCAGCACCGCCACCTGGAACCGGTCCCGGAGCCCGTCCAGAAGAAGCAGAAGGCTTTTCGTGGGCCCCACCAGCTCGGCGGTGTAGGACACGAACAGGATCCGCGGCGGGTGCATGGCTATCGCGCCAGCCGGTAAATGATGCTGGCCGTGAGCAGACCGGTGTGGGCGATCTCCAGCAGGGTCTTCCAGGGGATGGACTTTCGTGCCGGGACCACGATGTTGTCCCCGGATTGGAGGACCAGGGCCTGGAGCGCGTCGCCGGTATCGATCGACTTGCCCGCCTCGAGCTTCAGCACTTCGCCGTTGCGCAGGATCCGGACGTCGTTCTCGGCCGCGTTTCCCGTGAACCCGCCCGCGAGGAGCAAGACGTCGAAGACATTGGTCGTCGGCTCCACGGTGTAGAGCCCCGGCCGGTTCACCGCGCCCGTGACGCCCACGCGAAACACCGGCGTCACGGTGACCACGGGCGACTTGATGAGCTGGCCGTAGCCCTCCCGCAGGCGCGCGCGTAGCGCCTCGAGGGAGACCCCCGTCGCCTGCACACGGCCGAGGACGGGCAGGTAGACGTAACCCGACTCCTCGACGGAGAACTGCCCGCCGAGCTTCTCGTCCGGCCAGACGGAGATCTTCAGCGCGTCTCCCGGCCGGATCACGAACTCCGCGTGGCTCGGGGGCGGCGGCGCCGGGCTCGCCGACTGGGCAACCAGCTTTGCGCGCGCCGTCAGGACGATCGCGCATGCGAGAACGAGGGGAGCTGCACGATCCGGCTTCATCTTGATCTCTCGATGATTGTTGGAATGCCCGTTCCTCGTCCCTTCCCGACCGACGCCGAGGTCGTGGCCGAACGTGCCACGCGCCCCGACTTCAGCGTCCTCGATGGCCGACAATCCCGAAACGGCCGCCAGCACGGCGTGCCGGCGGGCCCGACCGCCAGCCCGGCCGGTGCCAACCCGACGCCACGGTTGTGGTGAGGATGGGGTCCAGCCGGCCGGGTGCACGCGCCGCCGGCCGACGACGCGGCATCACACCCAGTGGGATAGATCGCGCGAGAGGAGCGCCTCCAGGCGCTCGATGTCGGGCGAGAAGACCGCGCGCAGGCGCGCGCGATCCTGCGGCGTCAGCGGCGGAACGACACGCGCGTCCAGCTCCACGCGGTTGCGGCGACGGAGATAGTCGACGGGCCGCGCCGCGCGCAGCGTCTTCACCGCGGCATCCCCGAGGACGGTCCGCACGACCCTGGCGGAGCCCGAGGTGAACGCCGTCAGCAGCCGGTTTCGGGGGACGGCGGTCACGTTGACGCGCCCGTGCACGAGCGCAGGCTCGACCGACGCATCGACGCCGGCGAACTCGAACAGGCGACGGAGCACACCCGCCGGCTCCGCGCGGATCTCATCGTAGTCGACGATGCAGATCTGCTCGAGCGGGAAATACTCCAGCCAACGCGTAAGGTGGGTGGCGTACAGCCCCATCTCGATGTAGCTCGGGTTCTGCTCGGCGGCGGCCCAGAACTCGTACAAGCCTGCCGGGACCCGGCGCCGGCTGACCTCGAAGCGGTGCTGTGAATATGCGCGGTCGATCGGGTTACGGAGCGAGAGGATCAGACGGACATCGGGGTTGTACCGGTGAATGCGTGCTGGCACGTCGTGGTCATGGAAGTAGAGCGTGGAGAACTCGAGCGTCCGCCACGGCCCGAACGAGAAGCCACGGTGGTACCAGGTGTAGCCGAACTCGTAGGCGTGGTTGAAGAAGTTCAGTTCCTTGTCGCTTCCTCGCTCGACCTGCGCGGTTCGGATCTGGGGGTGCTGCTCCAGGCAGCGGAAGATCCAGCTCGTCGCGGCCTTCTGCACCCCGATCCCGATCAGGTCGACGCGGTTGCGGAGCGGGGCGCCATGGATGGCCGGTGCCCCGATCGACGCAGGCCCGTCGAGAGACGCGCTGGCGCGATGCATCGGTTTCACCCCGTGCCGTCAAGCGACGCGGTACAGCACGCCGGTCACGCCGCGGTGGATGCCGCGCATGACCCAACCACCGAGGCGGAGGGCGAGCGCCTCGAGGCGCCGTCCCTGCTCCCGGCGGCGCCTGGCCTGCCATGCCAGCGTTCGACCGGCGGCATGCAACCCCGCCAACAGGCACGGCACCGCGCGAAAGCCTTCCATGCGGCTGAAGCGCAGGTACATGAACAGCCGTTCCTGGGGGCTGCGGAATCGGAAGTCGTGGGTCTTCGAGCCCGGGTGCAAGGCGAACCGGGCGAGAACCTCGTCTCTAGCGGCGACGATGGCCCCACGCGCGAACGCGCGTGTGCACCACTCCAGGTCCATGATGTGATGGTAGCGCTCGTCGAGCTCACCGGTGCGCTCCCACATCCCGCGCCGCCAGAACATCGGGGGTTGCAGGAAATGGAAGGCGGCGTGCCGCCCATCGGCGAAGATCGGCAGCGCGTGGAGCGGCGTTCCGCGTGTGGCGGACGAGCGTTCGACGAAACTGACCTGCGAGGCGTCGACGAAGACCTTGTCTATGGCGCCGATCACGATGTCGCACGGCTCGCCGGCCATGACCGTCGCCACGGTTCGCAGCGCGCCCGGGTAGTAGGTGTCGTCGCTGTTGAGCCACGCCATCACATCCCCGGTCGTCCGGCGGAATCCCTTGTTGATGGCGTGGCTCTGGCCGCGGTCGGGTTCGCTGGTCCAATGGGCGAGCCAGGGCGAGTACTTCTCGATGATCTGCACGCTCCCGTCGGTGCTCCCGCCATCGACGACGACGTACTCGAGGTCGGGGTACCCCTGGAGCAGCACGGACCGGAGCGTTGCCTCGAGGAACTCGCTCTGGTTGTAGGACGGAGTCACGATGCTGATGCGCGGCCAGGCCCGGCCATCGGGCATCCGCGCCGGCAGCGGTGGCGTCTCCTCGGTCCACGGCCAGCCGGTCCGCCCGGGTGGCGGCGGCGGCAGCTCGTGGAGGCTAGGAGAGCGCATGTGGCACCGCCTCGCGCCGATGCGCCTGGAACCACGCGATCGTCTTCTCGATGCCGTCGAGGAGCGAGGTGCGCGCGCCCCAGCCGAACTCGGCCGCCGCGCGCTGCGTGTCCAGGCAGCGACGCGGCTGGCCGCCGGGCTGGTCCGGGTCCCAGCGGATCGTGCCCTGGAAGCCCGTGCAGCCGGCGATGAGTTGGGCGAGGTCGCGGATCGAGATCTCGAAGCCGGCCCCGAGGTTGACCGGCTCGGGCTTGTTGTAGCGCTCGGTGGCGAGCACGATCGCCTCCGCGCAGTCCTCGACGTAGAGGAACTCCCGGGTCGGCGTGCCGTCGCCCCACAGCACGACCGTGGGCGGCCGGCCCGGCGAGGCACGCTCCTGCGCCTCGATGAACTTCCGCACCATCGCCGGGATGACGTGGCTCGTCTCCAGGTCGAAGTTGTCGCGCGGGCCGTACAGGTTCACCGGCAGCAGGTAGATGGCGTTGAGGCCGTATTGCTGCCGGTAGGCCTGCGCCTGCACGAGCAGCATCTTCTTCGCCAGGCCGTAGGGGGCATTGGTCTCCTCGGGGTAGCCGTCCCAGAGGCGCTCCTCGCGGAACGGCACGGGCGTGTACTTCGGGTACGAGCAGATCGTGCCGACGGTCACGAACTTCTCCACGCCGACCACCTGGGCGTAGTGCATCACCTGCACGCCCATGATGAGGTTGTCGTAGAAGAGGCCGGCGGGGTTGCGCCGGTTCGCGCCGATCCCACCGACCGAGGCCGCGAGATGGATTACGATCTCGGGCCGCGCGTCGCGATACATCCGCAGCACCGCGGCAGCGTCGCGCAGGTCGTAGTCCCGGCGCCGGGGCACGATCACCTCCCCGCACCACGCCGTCCGCTGGAGCTGCTCGACCACGAAGGAGCCCAGGAATCCGGCGCCGCCCGTGACGAGAACGCGTTTCCCGCTCATGTCGTCCACTCCTGCGCCCGAAGTCGCGCGGCGCTCACTCCACGCCACGGCCGCTGCCCTGGAGGACGGCGGTCACGCTCAGCCCCCACTGGTGCCATTCGGGGAACTTCTCCGCCAGGATCCGCATGCCCTCGCCGATCGGCTCCAACCCGATCGCTTCCATGTCGGCGTCGACCATGATCCGGACGAGCTCGCGGAAGCTGATGCGCGGACTCCATCCCAGCCGCTGGCGGGCTCGGCTCGCATCGGCCAGCAGCCAGTCGACGTCCAGCGGGCGCTGGTAGCGGGGGTCCACGACCACGTAATCGGCGGCGTCGAGCCCCACGTAGCCGAAGGCCTCCTGCGCGAATTCCCACACCGTGTGCGCCTCACCGGTCCCGATGACGTAGTCGTCGGGGGTGTCCTGCTGGAGGATCCGCCACATCGCCTCGACGTATTCGGGGGCGTACCCCCAGTCCCGGCGCGCGTCCAGGTTCCCCAGGTAGAGCCTGTCCTGCCGCCCGGCCACGATCGCCGCCACGGCCCGCGTGATCTTGCGCGTGACGAACGTCTCGCCCCGCCGCGGGCTCTCGTGGTTGAAGAGGATGCCGTTGCAGGCGAAGAGGCCGTACGCACGCCGGTACGTGCGCACTATCCAGTAGGCGTAGAGCTTCGCGGCCGCGTAGGGGCTGCGCGGCTGGAACGGCGTCCGCTCGCTCTGCGGTGGCAGCGCGTCGCCGAACATCTCGCTGCTCGAGGCCTGGTAGTAGCGCGTGCGGATCCCGCTCCGGCAGATCGCCTGAAGCAGGCGGGTGGTGCCGAGCCCGGTGACGTCGCCCGTGTACTCCGGCATGTCGAAGCTGACCATCACGTGGCTCTGGGCGCCGAGATGATAGATCTCGTCTGGGCGGATGTTGTAGATCAGGTGCGACAACTGCTCGAGGTTGGCGAGGTCGCCATAGTGGAGGAACAGCATCGCACCGGGCTCGTGCGGGTCCTGATAGATGTGGCTGATCCGCGACGTGTTGAACGTCGATGCGCGCCGGATCAGCCCGTGCACCTCGTACCCCTTCGAGAGCAACAGCTCGGCGAGGTACGACCCGTCCTGTCCGGTGATCCCGGTGATCAGCGCCCTGGGCACACACCACCTTCCGGGTGTTCGAGGAGGTACCGCGAGGAAGCCGGTTCGGCTGGCTCACGCAGGAGCGATCTCTCGGAGGAGGCCCCGACGGCCGCCGCGGTGCGGCGGGTCGATCGGCGCCGCGACGCGGCGAGCCCCGCGGCGGCAGGCGCCGTGATCGCGCGTGCACGTCGAACGCCGGCGTCGCCTCCCCGGCGGAGGCGTGACCCGGGCGTCGGGCATAGCCGCCGACCCCGGCGCTCAGTAGAGGGTGTAGATGTTCGCGGGCGGCCGCCCGTGCGACGGGCTGTGTGCCGCGATCAGCTTGAGGAACGCAAAGATCCCGAGCGCCCACCAGTTGCCCGAACGGCTGAGCCAACCCAGGTAACCTCGGGCGCCATCCGGTGTCCGGCTCGGAGCGAAGTGACCTTCGGCGAGGTACGCGCCGCGCTCGAGCGCCGTTCGGGGGGTCCACATGGAGCCGCGCCCCCTGTCACGGCCGAGCACGAGCCGGGAGCCGGCGCGACCCGCCACCGGGAAGACCAGGAAGTAGCAGAGGGCCAGAAGGTAGAACAGCACCGCCGACCGCGCGTGGCGCGCCAGCGCGTTCCAGACCCGGTACGGCCCCGCCCAGACCGAGGGCCGCGCCACGGTGATCCAGCCCAGCAGTGCACCGGCCAGCGTCGCGAGCACGAGCGCGGGGCCCGGACGCGCGGGCGCGACTACGCAGACGATCATCGCCGGGATCCCGAGAAGAACCATCCATGCGAGCCCGAAGCTCCTCAGATGGCCCCGACGTGCAGACGGTGGCAGCAGCATCGGTTCAATCCAGCTCGTATCGAGCCATGTATGCCTCGCGGCTGCGCAGCCAGTCCGTCGGCTGCTGCTCCTTCACCACCAGGTGATTCTCCAGGACGAGGCAATCCATGTCCGTCGCCATGAAACAGCGGAACGCATCCTCGGGCGTGCAGACGATCGGCTCGCCACGGATGTTGAAGCTGGTGTTCACGATCGTGGGACAGCCGGTCGCCTCGTGGAATCGTCGCAGGAGTCGATAGAAGCGTCCGTGCCGCTCCTCGTCCACCGTCTGAATGCGTGCGGAGTAGTCCACGTGGGTGATGGCGGGGACCACCGAGCGGGGCACCGAGACCCGGGTCCTGAGATCGGGGTCCTCCAGCTTCCGCCGCTCCTCCGGACCGAGCGGCACACGCAGCTCCTCCCGGACCGGCGCCACGATCAGCATGTACGGGCTGTCCAGGCCGGCCGGGACGTCGAAGACCTCGCTGGCGTGCTCCCGGAGCACGCACGGCGCGAACGGCCGGAACGATTCGCGGAACTTGATCTTCAGGTTCATGACCTGCTGCATGCGCGGCGACCGCGCGTCGCCGATGATGCTCCGGGATCCGAGCGCGCGGGGGCCGTACTCCATCCGGCCGTGGAACCACCCCACGACCTTCTCGTCCTTCAGCCAGCCGGCGACCCGCTCGAGCAGCGCCTCCTCGGCGGGGACGTAGTCGTGGCGGGCGCCCACCGAGTCCAGGAACAGCCCGATCTCCCGGTTGTCGAAGGACGGCCCCAGCAGCGATCCCTGCTGCCCATCGCGAGGGTCCACCTCGCGCGGATTCCCCAGGTAATGATGCCAGACCAGCAGCGCTGCCCCCAATGCACCCCCCGCGTCCCCGGCCGCCGGCTGCACCCATAGCTCCTCGAACGGGCCCTCGCGGAGGAGCCGACCGTTCGCGACGCAGTTGAGCGCCACGCCGCCCGCCAGGACCAGGCGTCGCGAGCCCGTGAGCCGATGCGCGTAACGAGCGGCCCGGAGGACGACTTCCTCGGTCACTCGCTGGATCGACGCCGCCAGGTCCATCTCCTTCTGGGTGATGAACGTCTCGGGCTTCCGCGGCGGGCCGCCGAAGAGGCGGTGGAACTTCTCCGAGGTCATGGTCAGGCCGTGGCAGTACTCGAAGTAGCTCATGTCCAGCCACAGCGACCCGTCCTCCTCGACCCGTACGATCCGGTCCAGGATGAGGTCGAGGAACCGGGGCTCGCCGTACGGCGCCAGCCCCATCAGCTTGTATTCCCCGGAGTTGACCTTGAACCCGGCGTAGGAGGTGAACGCGGAGTAGAGCATTCCGAGCGAGTGCGGGAACCGCAGCTCGCGGGTGAGTTCGATGCGCTCGCCCCGGCCGCTCCCGAGGCTGCTCGTCGCCCACTCGCCGACCGCATCGAGGGTGAGGATCGCGGCCTCGTGGAACGGGCTGGGGAAGAAGGCGCTGGCCGCGTGCGACTCATGGTGGTCGGCGAACAGGAGCCGACCCCGGAACGCCGGTCCCAGCTCCCGAAGCAGCTCCGCCCTCAGCTTCAGCTTCCGCTTCGCCCACTGCGGGAACGCCTGGCGGAACGCCCGGAAGCCGCGCGGCGCGAACGCGAGGTACGTCTCCAGCAGCCGCTCGAACTTCGTGAACGGCTTCTCGTAGAACACCGCGAACTCCACGTCCCCCGGGCCGATGCCGGCCTCCTCGAGACAGTAGGCCACGGCCTTCACCGGAAAGCGCAGGTCGTGCTTCCGCCGGCTAAACCGCTCCTCCTGCGCGGCCGCGACGATGCGGCCGTCACCCAGCAGCGCCGCGGCCGAATCGTGATAGTACGCGGAAATTCCGAGGACGTAGCGAGGCATCTGTCGTGAGGCGCTTCGTTCGACGTGGGGGACCGACATCGATCTGGCGGCGAGCGCGCAGGCGGGCAGCGTCGGCGGCGGCTCGAGCCGTCGCTCAGCGGGGGGAGAGGCGTCTCTGGCGACGGCGTGCCGCCGAGGCCGCAACCTTCATCACGCCCAGCAAACCCGACGACTTCGCCGTCCAGTGGAGCGCCCGAACGACCTCGGCCCGCACCCCCGTCTTCACCGGCCGCTTGAATGGGCGCGCCCGTACACCCTGCCCGGGGCGATGCGGCCAGAGTCGGCGGAACCGCTCCTCGGGAGAGGCGATCGTCTCATCGTGCAGGATCTGCGCGAGATGCCGATGGAAGGGCTCGCGCTCCGCGGGATGCCAGTAGTGGTGGACCACCCTGTATGCCTGGTGCAGCCGTGTGTGTCGGCTCAGACAGACGGAGAACGCGAACTGCTCGATGTTCGTCAACGGGACATGTGAATAGATCTCGTCGTTCAGGTGAATCACTTCGTCCAGCAAGGGGAGGGCCGACTCGTGCAGCCCGATGACCCCGGAGTTGAACATCGCGGTGGTGGGCGTCATCTGCCAACGGCGGCCGGATAGATCGCGCAGATCCACGTCTAGCAGGCCGGCCGCCAGCTTCCACCCGGAGCGGTCACGCAGACAGTATTCCGCGATGTGCATGAGCGTGTGGCCGGGACGTACCGCAGCGAATGCTCTGTCCGGGTGACGCGCAAAGTAGGTGTCGCAGTCGACGAAGAGCAATCGGCCGCCGAATCGCTCCAGTGCATCCTTGACGACGAGGATCTTTCGACGGTACTGGTAGCCGAACGGACCCGTCCATTCCTTGAGGGTCTGCTCGCTGAGGACCTCGGTCTGGACCGGCAGGTCGTGGAAGGCCCCGGGGGTATCGGTGTAGACGACGATGCGGCACGGTGTGCGTGCACCGCGAAGCCTGTGGACGGCCGACAGGACCGAGAAGACGAGCTCATCGTAATGGGGTCCCGAGCCGTAGCAGAGATACGCCAGGGTTTTCATAGGGCATTCCAGGTCGGCCAGGATTACCGCGAAATCCCTCTGATACCAGCTTCGCGTTGACGGTCTTTCATTGGCTCCGGCGTATCACCCGTAGACGAGCGCCCGCGCGCGGACGGCGTCCGGCGTCCCGGTGAGATCGAGCCAGCGCGGTGCGGGCGGCGCCTCTCCTGCGGGGCGCCCGGGCGGGGTTGGCCGAGATCGACGGGCGAGGATCGCACCCCGCGAGGGGCCGACGGTCCAAGCCGCTAGCGTGCGCGTAGCTGGAGAACAGGAACGGGCCCGACAAAGGACTGGTCGGCCATCAGGCGCGGGTACGCGTCGCCTGGAGCGACGCGAGCGTGTGCCGGACGCGAGGCGGGAGCGAGCCGACGGCCGCCTGGCGGAGTCTGCGGTAGACCCCCCGCCGTCGGCGCTTCAGCGCCACCTGCTCGGCGATCCGCCGATCGGCTGCCGTGTCCCGGACCATGTACGGTGGATGTTGCAGGGGGAATTCCATCGCCACCGTCGGCACGAAGGCGCGCTCGTCGTCCAGGTTCCGGGTGTGCGTGGCATCCGGGCCGAACCCGATGTTCGAGATGAGATTGGTCTTGGGGATGATCGAGAGCCCCCGTTGCACCCAGCAGGCGAACAGCCACGGCCAGTCCCATCCGTGCCGCTCGATCCCGTCGGCGTGGGAGCGGTCGAACTTGCGCGCCCAGAACTCCGCCGCCTGCGGATCGCCCAGGATGTCCAGCAGCCAGGGGGTCCCGCGGAGCGTCGGCCAGAGCCGGAGCTCGGGATCATAATGGCGGAACGCCCGCCGCCAGGTGGCCCACCCGCACGAGTAGCAGTAGCAGGAGAAGAAGTAGCTGAACGGGACCGGCGCCGCGTTGAAGTTCCAGTTGTCGCCGGAGATGTGCATGACCCGCTCGTCGTCGCGGTAGTGCCGCAGGAGCTCCTCGCAGAAGCGGAAGAACGTCGGGTGCGGCACGCAGTCGTCCTCGAAGATGATCGCTTCCTCGACGTGCTCGAACACCCAGCGGAGGCCAGTGGCTGGCCGGCGCCCGACGCCGAGGTTCACCGGGGAGTAGTTCCGGAGCACATCGCAGTCCCAGTCCACGTTCTCGACGACCGCGCGCGCGGCCGCGCACCGCTCGACGTCATCCGGCCGGTCGGCACGGGGGCCATCCGCGATGACCAGGAGCCGCGTCGGCCGGGCACGGGCGATCTCCGCGAAGACCCTGGCCGTGGCCTCCGGGCGGTTGAAGATCATGAGCACGACGGGAACGTTCATTGGCCGAGTCCCGCAGGGTGAGCGGTCCGGGCAACGCCGAGTCGCGAAGCCGGGTCGTGCCGTGATGCCATTCGATCGGAGAGGCGGGGATCCGGCGGACAGCGGCTCACCACGCTCCGGCAGGCTGGGGCCATCCGCCGCGCCGTGAGCGGCGCGCTACGGCATCCGAGCCCCGGATTCATCGCCTCGCGGCGAGCCGGCGCAGGCGATTACGCGAGGCGTCCACCGGCCGGGACGGTGGCGGGCTGCGGGAGATAGCGCGTGGTCCACTTGAACATCGGTCGGACCACGCAGTGCATCGGCCCGGTCCAGTCGCCGCGGCTGGAGTCCCCGTCCAGGCTGTCCACTACGTGAAACGCGACGGCGCTCCGACACTGGAACTGGAAGATGAATGGCTCCAGCGTGTTCATGTTCGCATCGACGAAGAGCATGCCCTCCGAGAGGAGGTTGCCCGGGATCCACACGGTGCTGACGTAGCGTCCCGGCGGCCGCCGCCGCCCCCGCCACTCGGGGTCGAGATCCTGGGCACCGAAGGCGTAGATCCCCTCCTCGTTGAAGAAGTGCATGTTCGGCAGGACGATGTATCCCCCCTTCAAGACGTCGTACTCCATCTCCACCCGCACCGGCCTGCGGATGTCGACCGTCTCGGTGACCTCCCCCTGGTCGTTGCGCACCCGCACGGCGCGCAGCCGAACGATCTCACCGCTCGGCGCCGTCGCGGGGTCCGGCCATTCCCGGGCCGCCGAGGTGCCCAGCCCGGAGTTGAGGTAGGTACTGATCACCTCCGCCGCCGGGCCATCCTGCACCACCCGCCCTCCGTCGAGCAGGATGGCGCGCGTGCACAGTCGCGCGATCGCGGGCATGTTGTGGGCGACGTAGAGCACGGTGCGGCCTTCGCGCGCCACGTCGTCCATCTTGCTCAGGCATTTCTTCTGGAACCGGATGTCGCCCACCGCCAGGACTTCGTCCACCATGAGGATCTCCGGCTCCAGGTGCGCGGCCACCGAGAAGGCGAGCCGGAGGCGCATCCCGCTCGAGTACCGCTTGACCGGCGTATCGATGAACTTCCCCACATCCGAGAACTCGACGATCTCGTCGAACTTGCTCCGGATCTCCTCGCGCGTCATGCCGAGGATGGCGCCGTTCAGGTAGACGTTCTCCCGACCGCTCAGCTCCGGGTGGAATCCGGTTCCCACCTCGAGCAGGCTGGAGACGCGACCGCACACCAGGGCGCGCCCGCTGGTCGGCGAGGTGATGCGCGACAGGATCTTCAGGAGCGTGGACTTGCCGGCGCCGTTTCCGCCGATGATCCCCACGGACTCGCCCGGCTTGATCTCGAACGAGACGCCCTTCAACGCCCAGATCACGTCGGGCTCGTCGGCCCCCGGCCTGAACCGCGTCAATCGGCGCAAGCGACGCAGGTTCGTCATTGGTTGCCGCACCACGTCGATCACGACGCCGCCCAGCGTGTTCCGCCCCGTCTCCTGCACGCCGATGCGATAGCGCTTCGAGAGGCCTTCCGCCCGGATCGCGAACTCCGCCATGGTTCCTCGTTTCCGGGTTACACTACATCCGCGAAGACCGGTTCTTTGGCCGTGAAGTAGAACGCTCCGGCGGCCAGGATCACCACGGCGCTCGCACCGCTGACCGCGATCAGCGTCCACGGCATCGTCACGGCGCCGAGCAATGTCGCGCGAAATCCCTCGATCGCCCCGACCATCGGATTGAGGGCGTAGAACATTCGGTATGGCTCCGGGACCAGGCTCGCCGGATACACCACCGGCGCCGCGTACATCAGCATCTGGACGACGAGTCCCATGGCGTACGTCACGTCCCGGTACTGCACGGCCAGCGCGCTCAGGAACATGCCGAGCCCGCTCGCCGTCAGGGCCACCATCAGGATCAGGAACGGCAGCAGGACCGCGGCCGGCGTCGGCGGCGTCCGGAACCAGAGCATGAGACCGAGCAGCATGACGAAGGCGATGCCGAAATCGAGCAGCCGCCCCAGCACGGGCGTAAGCGGCATGATCATCCGCGGGAAGTAGATCTTGCCCAGCATGGCGCTGTTCTTCACCAGGCTGCTGCTCGCATCGGACAGCGTATTGGCGAAGTACGTCCAGGGTACCAGGCCACAGAAGCTGAAGATGGCGTACGGCCTCCCATCCGAGCTGATCTTCGCCACCTTCCCGAACACGACGGTGAAGACGACCATCGTGACGAACGGCTGCGCCACGGCCCAACCCACGCCGAGCACCGACTGGGCGTAGCGGGTCTTGATGTCACGCCAGACGAAGAAGAAGAACAGATCCCGGTATCGCCACAGCTCGGCCAGCTTCGACCACACCGTGAAGCGGGTCGGCTCGATGATGGCGACCTCGGCGCGCGGCTCGGGCCGCCGGTCCGTCGAGCCCGGCGTCGCGAGCGTCAGCATCGTCATGGAAGCATCACTCCGCGTGGGATCGGTCACGCCGCGCCCACCGCCTCGCGCGCCGGCGGCGTCGACGCGGCCACGGTCGCGAGGAACGCGGCGCAGCCGAGCACATCATCGAATCCCTGCTCGGCACCGGAGACGACGAACCGTCGGCGCGCCTTGCCGTTGCCGTTCCGCTTCCCGGACCCGAGCAGCGCCCGGAGCCGCCGCTGCGCCCGCCCCCAGCGCAAGGCCCGGGCGAGCCGCTGGAAGGACGTCGGTCCCGCCCGGCGCCGCGCCGCGACCAGCGCCCGCACCTCATCGCGGAGCGAGGGATACTTCTCCACGTAGGCGAGCAACTCGTCGAGCTCGCGCGCCACGTTCACCCCCATCGCCTCGCGCCGGAGCAGCTCCCGCGCCGTCTTCCGGAGATACTGCTCCTCGGCGAACTCGTACGGGCGCAGCTCCTCCGGGAACAGTTGCTTGGCCAGGAGCAGCCCCTCCGCCATCAGGTTGCAGAGCGTGAAGTTCGTGAGCGGCACCCAGTCGCGGTCGTGGTCGACGTCCGCGATCATCCGCTGGATCGTCTCCTGCCCCGGATTGGAGAGCACCAGGTTCGATCCCCACGACTTCGACGTGCGCCCCACGATCACCAGCGGCGCGTCGATGAAGGCGATCCGCTCCGAGAAGACCGCGGCCAGCGGCCAGGCGAAGAACTCGACGCCGTTCGCCCGGAAGAAGTGGCCGCAGCGGCTCGCGACCGTCTCGGCGACGCTGCGCGCGAACACGAACGCGCTCGGGTGCGTGGCGAAGCGCGGCCGGAACGCGAACAGCGGCGCCACGAACTCGTCCCGCCCGACGAGACGGGTGGTCCCCGAGAACGCCTGCCAGCTCACGGTGTTGCGATCCGGGCCGTGGAACGTCGCGTCGCGGTATTCCGCCTGATTGGAGAACAGGAAGTCGGCGCCGAACCGGTGATGCGCGTCCGCGAAGCGGGCGAGCGCGGTGGCGACCAGCGCGTCGTCGTCCGAGAGCATCATCACCAGGGTGCCCCGCGCCTGGCTGCGGGCGAAGTCCCAACTGTCCGCGATCGCGCCGTGTCGGGGCGTGCGCACGTAGCGCACCCGCGAATCGGCGATCGCCGCGACCACCGCCGGCGTGTCATCCTCCGAGCAGTTGTCGGAGACGACCACCTCGAAGTCCTGGAAGGTCTGGCGCAGCACGGATTCCACCGCGTGCCGGACGAGCTCGCAGCGGTTGTACGTGGGGATGACGATGCTGAACAGGGGAGCGCTCATGCATCCGACCTCCGCGGCCGGGGCCTCATTCGGCGATCTCGAACTCCGGGATCTCCACCTTCCGATCCCGCAGATGCTCGGCCACCTTCCGGCCCCGCAGCACGCAGTCGTGCGTCATCAGGTAGCCCCACTGCGAGTACCGTCCCGCGCGCAGCACGCCGAGCTCGTCCAGATACTCCTTGATGCGATCCAGCGCCGGCTTGCGGTTGTGATCGTAGATCACCTGGCCCCAGGGACAGTACCGGACCGAGACCCCCTGCACGGCATCCCACCCCTCGAGCAGCCCCATCTCGATCAGCTCGCGCACCACCTGCCGGGCGACGGCGTCGTGGTCCGTCGGCAGCGGCTTGAACGCCGAGCCGCAGACCTCCACCGACATCCCGGTCATCCCCGCGGGCGCGTTGTGGGGCGAGAAGTTCTCCTGGATGCTCACCCGCGTGCTGAGCTTGTCCTCGTCGTAGACGTAGAGCCACGGCTCCTTGCGCACCGAGGGGTGCTGCGCCGCCACCCGGACGAGCAGCAGGCGCGTCGCGCGCAGCAGCGAGGCGGCCTCGCGCACGTCGTCCGGGGCGTCCGCCGCACAGGCGATGAACTCCGGCAGCGGGATCGTCGAGACGAGCCGCTCGTAGGTGGCCCGGGTCCCGTCCTCGAAGCCGAGCAGTCGCTCGCCGAAGTGGACGTAGACGAGCTTCTTGCCGTACCGGATCCGGGCCCGCTCGGCCAGCTTGTGCGTGTAGGTGTAGAAGCCGCCGCGCGAGGGGTAGCGCCAGCGGTTCACCCAGTAGGTGGATCGCCCGAGCGGGCCGCGGAAGCCGCCCGTCACATCCTCCACCTTCGGGTAGAACACGCGGCGGCCGATCCAGTCCGTGCCGAGGTTCGCCGGCTCCGTCGTCCAGTACTTGCGCGTGTACGCGGCCGGGAACGTATCCGCGAACACCTTCCCGAACGCGCGGTAGAGCCACTCCTGGTAGTTCGCGGGAGGCGCCTGCGCCTCCGGCTCCGCGACGCGCGATTCCAGGAAGCTCTTCAGGCAGGCGCTCCGCAGCGGCTCCGGGATCTGGTAGAGGTTCGACTGCGCCGGGTGGTCGATCCAGTGGCCCTGGTAGTAGTTCACCACGTCGGCCTCGACCTCCTCGAACTCCCCGTCCACCAGCTCCGCGAACAGCTCCTGGATGTACTCGTTCTTCGTGTACGACACGTGCGGACCATCGTCCCACACGATCCCGTCCCACTCCTCGCTGTAGACGTGACCGCCGTAGTGGGAGTCCGCCTCGTAGATCACGCACCGGTCGTGGCCGGTGTAATAGGACACGGCGAGGCCGGCGATGCCCGCGCCCAGGATCGTTACGGTCTCCACCTTACGCTCCGAGAGGAATGTTGAGCTGCACCTCGAGCGCCGCCTTCCGGCAGTAGAACGCTTCCGCGTAGCCGGTCGGCGAGCTCGCCTCGATCCCGCGCAGGCGCAGCAGAGCGAGGAACGTCTCCTCCGTGAACCAGGGCCGGCTGCGCTGGGTCTCGAACATCCGCATGATCAGCGCGGCCTTGCGCCGGCAGTCGGCCTCGTGCAGCGGCACGAAGACGTTCGGCGAGCCCAGGTCACCATCGTACTTGGGGACCTCGTACTCGAGGATGAGATGGTTGCGGAAGGTGTTCCAGGTCAGATCGGAAACCAGACGATGGTCCTGATGACGGTCGTCGCGATAGTGCGTGAAGATCACATCCGGATTGACGCGCTGTTTCAGGTCCTCGAAGAACTCCTTGATCTCATAGCCGAGGTAGGGGAAGAAGCCGTCGCGGAACTCCTTGATCTCGATCGTGCTCGCGGCGGCGCCCTGGAGGAACTCGCTCGCGCTCCGGCACGCCTCCTCCCGGCGCGGCCCCGTGGAGCTGAGCACGACCCAGTGCACCTCCACCGCTCCGGCCGAGCGCAGCAGCGTCAACAACGTTCCGCCGCACCCGATCTCCAGGTCGTCACAGTGCGCGCCCAGGCACAACAGGCGCAGCCGCGAGCGGGCGGGCGCCGTCAGCGTGAAGGGGATCATCGGTCGGGTCGTGGGGAGCTGGGCCGGCGGCCGGCGCGGCCGCCGGCGGCGGTCGTCAGGGGATCGGCTGGTGCCGGTGGAACGCGTCGTCCGCGAACGCGAGGGCCTTCTCGCGCGCCAGCGACGAGGGCGCGGCGGGCTTCTTCCAGACCTCCCAGGGCGCCGCGCCGCGCGCGTACATGTCCTCGAGCAACTGCTTGTCCTTGAACGTATCCATCGGCATCCAGAAGCCATCGTGGCGGTAGGCCGCGAGCTGCCGCTCCGCGATCAGGCGGCCGAACGGCTCCTCGACCAGCTCCTCGCCATCCCGCAGGTAGTCGAAGATCTGCCGGCGAAAGATGAAGTAGCCGCCGTTGACGAACAGCCCCGAGCGCGCCAGGTGCTGGATCCCGGTCACGGTGTCGTCGTCGTCCAGCCAGACCACGTGGAAGCTCTGCGTGGGCCGGACGCACAGGAACGCGCCGATCTTCCCGCTGGCCAGGAAATGATCGATCATCTCCGGGAGCGGATAGTCCGTCAGCCCATCCGCATAGTTGGCCAGGAAGACATCCTCGCCGTCCAGGTACTTCCGAACGGCCGCCAGGCGCTGTCCGATGTTGGCCGTCAGGCCCGTCTCGACGCACGTGATCCGCCAATCCTGGATGTCGGTGCCGAGCAGCTGCACGTTCCGGCCGCCGTCGGACAGCACGAAGTCGTTCGAGGTGGCCTCGTTGTAGCGGAGGAAGTAATCCTTGATCAGCGCGGACTTGTAGCCGAGGCAGAGGATGAAGTCCTTGTGCCCGTAGTGGGCGTAGTACTTCATGACGTGCCACAAGATCGGTCGGCTGCCGATGGCGACCAGCGGCTTGGGCAGCGATTCGGCGTGCTCGCGCAGCCGCATCCCCATGCCACCACAGAACAGGACGACTTTCATCGGTCGGCTCCTCTCGAGCGGACGTTCCCCAAGCCTGCCGGATCAGTCGTAGAGCCGCACTTCTGGTATCGGCACGAAGAACCGCGCGCCCCACTCCCGCGCGTAGGCGAGCTGCTCGAGAATCTCTTCGCGCAGGTTCCAGGGGAGGATGAAGATCAGGTCGGGGCGCGTCTGCCGGAGCCGCTCCGGGGGGTAAATCGGAATGTGCGTTCCCGGCAGGAAGCGCCCGTGCTTGTATGGGTTGCGGTCGACGGTGTAATCTACGAAGTCGGAGCGTATTCCGCAGTAGTTCAGGAGCGTGTTCCCCTTGCCGGGCGCGCCATAGCCGGCGATCGACTTGCCCTCCTGCTTCGCCCGGATCAGGAACGCCAGGAGCTTCCGCTTGGTCTCCTTCACCTTCTCGTCGAAGCGCGCGTAGGTCTCGATGTGCGCCAGCCCCGCGGCGATCTCACGCGCCCGCAGCCGCTCCACGGCGGCACTCACCGGCGGCTCCCCGTGCTCGGCGTGCCGGAGATAGACGCGGAGCGACCCGCCGTGCGTCGGCAGCTCCTCGACGTCGAACAGCGCCAGGCCGTGGCTCGCGAAGATCTTCTCCGCCGTGAGCAGCGAGAAGTAGGAGAAATGCTCGTGGTAGATCGTGTCGAACTGGTTCCCTTCCATCAGGCGGAGCAGGTGGGGGAACTCGAAGGTGGCCACGCCGCCGGGCTTCAGCACCATCGGGATCCCGGCCACGAAGTCGTTCAGGTCCGGCACCTGGGCGAGGACGTTGTTGCCGACGACGAGGTCGGCGCGACGGCCCGTCGCCGCCAGCTCCGCCGCCAGTTCCCGGCCGAAGAAGCGGACGACGGTCGGAACGCCTCGCCTGCGCGCCGCCTCGGCCACGTTCGCCGCCGGCTCGATGCCGAGCGCCGGGATCCCCGCCGCCACGAAATGCTGGAGCAGGTAGCCGTCGTTGCTGGCGATCTCGAGGACGAAGCTCCGGTCGTTCAGGCCGAGCCGCCGCGAGATCATCCCGGTGTAGGCCCGGGCGTGCGCGACCCAGGAGTCGGAGTAGGAGGAGTAGTAGGCGTACTCGGTGAAGATCCGCTCCGGGCTCACGTACTCGGGTAGCTGCGCCAGGAAGCAGTGATGGCAGACGTAGACGCGGAGCGGGTAGAACGCCTCCATTCCGTTCAGCTCGTCCGCCGTCAGGTAGCTCTCGCAGAGCGGCGACATCCCGAGGTCCGCCAGGATGTGGTGGGCCGTCGCGCCGCAGAACCGGCAGGTCATGCTCTGCCCCGGGCGTACGCCGGCATCCGGCGCGAGAACGGGCTCGAGCGCCGCGTCTTGTTGGGTCGCCATGGTCGTCGGTTCGGGGGTCCGGGTGTCGTCGCCGGTCGCATCGCATGGGACGCGCGGGCGGGGTGAACGGGGGCGATGTCTCGCCGCGCCGACCGGGGCGCCCCCCGGCCGGCGGTGCCGCGCGTACCTCAGCGGCTCATCCTCATGACGCGGCCCGCTTCGGCCCGGGACGCGTGCTCTGGCTCGGGACGCGCTCGCCGGCCATCGTCGCGCACCCCGGAGCGGAGGGTTTCAGCGTGCACCTCCGCCAGGATGGCGGCAAGCCTCGCGTGCCCACGCTCGTTCCAGTGGCAGTCCGTCGCCTTGAAGTGGGTCCGGTCCATGTAGCGCCGCAGGGGGACGAACTTCACGCCGAGCGCGCCGCAAATCTCGGTGAGCTGCCGGTCCGGGTACTCCATCTGGAGGGTTCCACGGTACCCGGCCTTCGCGGCGAGGCGCTCGCCGCCGTCGGGCTCGAGCTGGATCATCGGGTCGGGGATCCCCATCACCACCAGCGTTGCGCCTACCTCGCCACAGATTCTGCGGCCCTCCCGGATCAGGTGCGCGCAAGCGGAGTAGATGCGCCTGGCCTGGTAGCTGGGAGCATAGACCTCCTCGAGGCTCGGGCCGCTTTCCCCGGCGACCCCGCCAGCCCACCATACCAACGACCAACGCTCCGGGCTGACGTGGCTGGACTCGATGACCCAACCCTCGCCATCCGGTGCCTCGCGAAGGAACGGCCGCCGATAGCCGTGCATGTGCGGCATGAGGTTCTCGCAGAGGTCGTTGCCGTAGTAGATGAGCCAGGCGACCAGCTTCCCCTGGAGCACGGGCGCGAGACGCTCCAGCCAGAGGAGTTCCTGGACCATGCTGTAGCCGTTGCAGCCGACCGCCTTGACCCGAAGCTCCGGCCGCAGGTTGGCGAAGTAGTGCCGGTCGTCGACGCCGTGGCCCCACGCGAACGAATCCCCGATCACCACGATCCGGCTGTCGGCGACGCTCAGCTCGCCTCTCCAGCCATCGGCGTCGGTCGTGATCCGGAAGACGTCGTCGACCAGATGGTGCGTGTCCAGGTTCGGCTTCGGCTTCCAGCCGAACTCGGGATCGAAGGCAAACACCTCGTTCCACGCGAGGTACGGCGGCTCCAGGCGCCGGGCGAGCCAGCGCGTGAGCCCGGACACCAGCCAGAACGGCAGCGTCAGCACGAGCGCGGGCAGCGCGGCCAGCAGGCCGAGCGCGCTCGCCGCCGTGGCCAGGATGGTACGAAGGAATCGGTGCGGCATCGGCATTCCTCAGCGCGGCCGCGCCTCAGATCCGGCCCGCCTCTCGAGCAGACCGTGCTCCTCGAGAAGCCGCGCGGCGGACTCGATGGTGGCGAACGGAAGGCCGGCGCGCTCGGCCATGTCGAGCAGCGTATGCTCGCCATCCGCGAGGTTCAGCACCCACAGCAGCGCCATCTCGCGCGTGCGACGCTCGCCGGCGCCGCCGAGCGAACCGTACAGGCCCCGCCTACCGAGTTGGGGCTCGCACATCGGGTTCAGGCTCACGTACACGCAGTCCGCGTCGAGCACCCGCAGGATCGCGCGGCACGCCTCGTAGGAGTCCGCCAGCACCTCGGGCCGGACGAAATCGCCGTCGTCGGCCGAGGTGTGGTGCTCGGGGTAGTCGTCGTCGCCGTTCCGGGACAGGCAGCCGACCGGCAGGTTGATCCCTGGCGAGCAGTACTGGCGCTCGTCGTAGCCGTACGGGCTGAAGTCCCGGATCTCGTGCGGCCGGCCCGAGTGCGCGAGGACGTGAACCGCGGCCCGGTCGATGGCGGTGTTCCCGCGGCGGCTCCGCTTGTAGACCAGCTTCGCCGGGGCGCCCAGACCCGTGAGGACCAGCCCGGCCCGGATCGCCGCCAGCTTCTCGGGGTTCCGCGCGAGCCAGGTGATCGCCCCGATGGTGCCCGGGACGAAGAGGAAACGGTAGGAGAGCCTGCGCCCCCGGAGCTCCATGAGCCAGCGGGCGAGGAAGACCGCCGTCGCCCCCCCCGAGAGGTTGTCGTTCGCCAGCGAGGGATGGCAGATGTGGGTGGAGAGGAGCACCTCGTCCGCGGTCTCACCCGGTAGCTCTAGCTCGCCGTACGTCAGGCTGCCATCCGTCAGGCTCGAGTCGATGCACACGTCGTACTCGGGATCCCCGAGCGATTGCAGCGTCTCGTGGGCCACGCAGAAGCCCCACGTCTCGGCGTAGTACGACGTCTTGTACGGGATCCAGCCGGGGTGGTCGGGGATCGAGTGCAGGTGCTCCCGCAGCTCCTTCAGCGACACCCGCGTCCGCACGGGGATGCTGTAGCTGACGACGTGGAGGTTGGACTTCCGGAAGTCGACCACGCGCTCGCCGGCGAGGTTCTTGATCCAGGCGTCGCGGATGTTCCACTCCCGCGGGACGGTCCAATCGAAGACCCGCGTGCCGGTGGGCACCTCGTGCACCTGGAGCGGCAGCTCGCGCTGGATCCGGCGCAGCGTCTCCCGCACGCCGTCGCCGGTGATGCTGCGACCGATCGGGTAGAGCTCCGTGATGAACGCATGGAGCGCCTCGCCGACTCCCGCCGCGCGCGCGGCCCGAACGTGCGTGGCCATCACCGCGGCACCGGCGCGGGTGCGGCGTGGAAGTCGGGGTACGTGCGGTCGCGCTCCGAGATCACGCGCACCGGCTCCGGCCACTCGATGCCGAACGCGGGATCGTCCCAGCGCACGCCGCGCGACGCCTCCGGCGAATAGAACTCGGACATCTGGTAGAACACCTCCGTGTCGTCCTCGAGCGTCAGGTACCCGTGTGCGAATCCCACCGGCACGTAGAGCATCCGCGCGGGTACGCCGGGCTCCGCCCTCAGCTCGACGCCGCGCCATTGGCAGAACGTGGCCGATTCCGGGCGGAGATCAAGGATCACGTCGTAGATGGCGCCGCGCGTGCAGCGCACCAGCTTCGCCTCCCCGTGGGGCGCGGCCTGGTAGTGCATGCCGCGCAGCGTGCCGCGCAGGCGATTGTAGGCGACGTTGCACTGCACGATGCGCGGCTCGAGGCCGTGCGCCTCGAACTCACGCACGCAGTAGCTCCGGGCGAAGAAGCCGCGCTCGTCGGCGCGCGGCTCGAGCTCGACGATGCAGGCGCCCGGCAGCCCCAGTTCGCGGATGATCATGACCGTGCGACCGCCTCGGCCCAGCGCAGCTCGGGCGTCAGCCGCCCCGTGGCGAGTAGGTGCTTGAGCTGCTTGATCCGCGTGAAGTTGCGCGACTCGAAGGCCTCCGGCGTGAGCCCGATCCGCGAGAACAGCTCGTAGAGCTCGTGCGCCCCCGACCGCAGGTCGTGCCGGCAGCGGAAGGCCGGCAGCGCCCTGGCGATCTTGTCGAAGGACACCCGGTAGCTCCGGTTGTCGCCGTCGGAGTTGCCGAAGGTCACCTCGCAGCCGGGGAACGCCTCGGCCACCGCCGCGGCGATGTCCCGGACCTGGTAGTTCTCCGTGGACGCGCCGACGTTGAAGATCTGGCCGTGGACGACGTCGCGCGGCGCCTCCAGCACGCAGCGCACCGCCTCGGCGATGTCGAGCGCGTGGACGAGCGGGCGCCACGGCGTCCCATCGCTCGTCATGCGGATCTGCCGCGTCGTCCAGGCGTAGCCGGCCAGGTTATTCAGCACGAGGTCGAAGCGCATCCGCGGCGACGGGCCGTACGCGGTGGCGTTGCGCAGGAACGTCGGCGAGAAGTCGTCGTCCGCCATGGCCGAGACGTCGCGCTCGACCAGCAGCTTGCAGCGCGCGTAGGCCGTCTGCGGGTTCGGCGCCGACGCCTCCGTCTTCACCTCGTCGCCCGTCCCCACGCCGTAGACGCTGCACGACGACATGTAGACGAACCGCGGCACCCCCGCCCGCTTCGCCTCGCGCGCCAGCCGCACGCTCCCGCGATGGTTGATCCGCTCCGTCAGCTCCGGATCGAGCTGGCCCAGCGGGTCGTTCGACAGCTCCGCCAGGTGGACCACCGCGTCGAAGCCCTCCAGCTCCTCCGCCACCACGTCCCGCACGTCCTTGCGGATGCAAACGATCCGGTGCGTCCCGTTCGGGTACAGCTCCGCCTCGCGGTAGAAGCCGGTGTCCAGGCCGGTGACGTGGATGCCCCGTTCGGCCAGGTACGGCGCCATCCGTGACCCGAGGTACCCTTCGGTGCCGGTGAGCAGGATATGCATGGTCGCAGCGCTCCGACTCAGGTCGCACGCCGGGATGTCCCGTCGGCCGCAGTCCTCACGCGTCGACGCGGACCGCTTCGCCCGGGTGCGGCGCCCGCTCGCCGGGCCTCGGGTCGGTCCGGGACGCGCCCAGGCGCCGCTCGATCTCGTCGAACGCGAACTCGCAGAACGGGAAGACGCAGGTGAAGCCGGGCGAGACCGCGTTCAGCACGTGGAACGACCGGTCGTCGCCCTCGCAGCGGAAGTCCATCTCGAGCCTGCGCGCCGCGAGATCGACGAGCTGCGCGCGCAGCCCCGGCCGCCCCCAATGCCAGCGGAAGCCGGCGATCGGCGGGGCGACCAGCTCCTGCGCTCGCGCCACGAGCCCGCGCTTCCAGCTCTTCGGCAGCTCGCGCCAGGCGAGCCGACGGAACTCGAAGGCGTTGGCCAGGAAGAGCCCCGCCGTGCGCCGGCCGACCTCGAGGAACTCGACCGCCCGGAAGTTCCCGAGCCCCTCGTAGTGCTCCCGCCAGAGCGCGGGGAACGCCGTCGGCCCGATCTTCACCTTGCCGGAGACCGTCACCGTGAAGTGCACGTCGAGGAACGGGTGGCGCAGATCGGGGACGGGGTAGACGTGGCGGCGCAGGAAGCCGTCGGCCCGCTCGGCGTAGAGGTAGAGGCCGCGGAACGGGACGATCGCGTGCTTCGCCGCGAAGCCGAAGTCGCGCGCGATCCGGTCGGCGTGCAGGCCGGCGGCGTTCACCACGTACCCGGCGGAGATGTCGCCCGCGGACGTCCGCACGCCATCCCCACGCCGACCGAGGTACGCGGTGTCGGTCCGGACGGAGATCCCGGCCGCGCGCGCATCGCGCACGAGCGAGTCCACGACCTCCTCGGGGTCGACCGAGGCCGTGCTCGGACTGAAGAGCGCGCGCTCGACGGTGCGGGCGTTCGGCTCGAGCTTGCGCGCCTCCGCGGCCGTGACCTCCTCCAGCGCCACCCCGTTCGCCCGGCCGCGGCGCAGCAGCTCGTCCAGCCCCGGCAGCTCCGCCTCCGTCCGGGCGACGACCAGCTTGCCGCAGGCGTTGACGCGCAGCCCGCGCTCGCGGCAGTACCGGATCAGCCGCTCCTGCCCGATGCGCGTGAAGCGCGCCTTCAGGCTGTCGGCGGTGTAGTAGAACCCCGCGTGCAGCACGCCGCTGTTGCGGCCGCTGGCGTGCAGGCCGCACGCGGGCTCCTTCTCGAGCAGCACGAGGCGCGCCCGCGGGTGCCGGCGCCGCGCCTCCAGCGCCAGCCCCAGCCCGACGATGCCCCCGCCAATGATGACGAAGTCGGCTGTCCGTCGCATCGCACTCTCACCTCACACCAGGCGCGCGTCCGCCCGCCGGGCACGCCTCGGCCCGGGCCACGGGCGGGCGAGCCTCCGGATCGCCGCACGCCTCGACGGCGTGCCGCGTCCATGGCGCGGCGCTCACTCGGGTTGTCGTGCTGTCAGCCGGGGGGCGGCACGGACGGGAGGGAAACCACCGAGGTTCATGCAATGAGGGCGATCGCTTCCAGCGCGACGTCGACCTGGAACCCGAAACCGATCGCGGGGAGGCCGACGAGCACGCGACGGCGCCCGCGAACCTCCCGGACGATCCCTTCGATCCCCTCGAAGGGGCCCGAGACGATGCGGACGCGCTGACCCTCATGCAGGGGGACCGGCTCCGGATCGACGCCCGTGGCGGTCAGCGCGCCGACGAACCGCCGGATGTTGTCGATCTCCTTCTGCGAGATCGGGACGGGGCGGCCGGCCACACGCACCACGCAGGCGACGCCGGGGACGCAGAGGACCTCGTAGAGCCTCGTGAGCGGGAACTGCGCGAAGACGTAGCTGGGGTAGAGCGGCCACTCCAGAACCTTCACCCGGTCGTGCCACTGGCGGGCGCGCGGCACCACGGGGAGATAGCTCCGGAGGCCGCGCTCCTGGAACCGCGCATGGACCTTCTTCTCCTGCCGAGCCCGCGTGTAGAACGCAAACCAGGCGGGCGACGATGCGGCCGCCCCGGCCGGGCCGGGGAGCTTCACGGGGGAGTCGTTGCCGCGTCGCAACGGAACGGTTGGCAAGGCGCCACGCATGCGGGCACACCTCCGTCCCATCGATAACAGTGACCACTGCTGTCAGGGGGGCCTTCCGCGGCAAACTCGAGGGGCGGCGAACTGGTGAGAGGAGCTCTGGCGTCCGTGGGGACCGGCGACGCGCAGATGGATCGCTCCGCGGCGGCGTGGAGCAAGTCCTATTCCCGTTCGGCCGGCGGTGTGCCACAAGCGATCAAATCAAAGTGCGACACACACTTCCACGGGTCCGGCACGGCCTTCGGCGGCCCGCCCGCGGCGCCGCCGATGCTGCGGGCGCGCAACGTCTGCCGACTCGGTGGGCGCGGCCGTCGGCGCATCGTGCGCGGCGCGTCCCTGGCTCGCGATTCCGGCGCTCGCCAGCGGGCCGGAGCGCGCGGCGCGGTGCCCGCCCGCGCGCCGTGGCGCCGGGCTGCGGCGCGGCCGCTACACCGGGCCGCCGCTCGAGCCGGGTCCTGGCGGGCGCCCCCC
>JADGGV010000161.1 GCA_019689775.1 Gemmatimonadota bacterium | reverse complement strand
TTTTTTTTTTTCGCGCGGGGGGGCCGGGCCGCGCGCGGGCGGCCGCCGCGCGGGGGGGGCGACGGCGCGCGACCGGGCGATTCTGGAAGCGCGCGCCGGCGCGCTGGCACGTCCGCTCGAGCCGCCGGCTGCCGGCGAAACCATCGAGGTGATCGTCTTCCGGCGCGGCGACGAGCGCTTCGCCATCGCCTCATCCGAGATCCTGGAGGTCGTCCGGCTCGGCGCGGTGACGCCGATCCCGGGCGCGCGCGCGCCGGTGCGCGGGCTGAGCGCGCGGCGCGGCGAGCCGATGGTGGTGCTCGACCTCGGCACCGCCGGCGAGGCCGCGGCCGAGCCGGCGTGGGCGCTGGCACTCGGGGATCCGCGCCTGGCGCTCGGTGTCGCCGCCGATGAGATCAGGGAGCTCGTCCGGCTGCGGGCGGACGAGATCCGGCCTCCTTCGGCGAGCCTCGCGTCCGACCGGGGCTGGGCGCGCGGCATCACCACCGACGCGGTGATCGTGATCGATGCCGCGGCGTTGATTCGGACGCATGGCTGAGGAGTCGACCGTGAACTGGACGGTAAGCCGTCGGATCGTGCTCGGGTTCGCGCTGGTGCTGGGCCTGACGGCGTTGGTCGCCGGCGCCGGCGCGATCGCGCTGCGCAACGCCGTGCGCGCCTACAGCGCGGCGCTGCTCCAGGAACGGACCGTCGTGGATGCGGCGCTGCGGGCGAAGGCGGCGGCGCAGGAAGCCAGCATCTACGACCTCCGCTTCCTGCTGGACCCGCGCGCCGAGTTCGCGCGCGGCCGCGACAGCGCGACCGCCGAGGCCCAGCGCCTGGTCGAGGGGCTGCGCGCCACCACGACCGGCCAGTTGCAGGCCGACTTCGCGCAGGTGCTGGAGCTACTGCGCCGGTGGGATGCGGCGATCCGGACGACGAGGGGCCCGACCGCCGCGCAGTCGCGCGAGCAGAACGTGCAGGAATGGGCGGAGCAGATCCTGCCGCTGCGGGTGGCGGCGGGCGACCTGATCGATCGTGGGATCGTGGATGCGCGCGCGCTCGGGAGCGAGGCGGAGCAAGCGGCGGCGGACGCGGCGAGGCGGATGCAGTGGCTGCTCGTGATCTCCGCCGGGGGCGCGCTCGCGCTCGGCGTGCTCTCGGCATGGCGGCTGAACCGCTCGATCACCGGCCCGCTCCGCGAGACGACGGGCGTGCTCGCGTCGAGCGCGGCGGAGATCCTGGCCGCCACGAGCCAGCAGGCGTCGAGCGCGACGGAGACGTCGGCGGCCGTGGCGCAGACGTCGACCACGGTCGACGAGGTGGCGCGGACCGCCGAGCACGCCGCCGAGCGGGCGCGCGCCGTCGCCGAGTCGGCGCGCCGTGCCGCGGAGATCGGCAAGTCGGGGCGCCAGGCGGTCGAGGCGTCGATCGCCGCCATGGATGGGGTGAAGGCGCAGGTCCAGGGCATCGCCGAGAGCATCCTCGCGCTGGCGGAGCAGGCCCAGACGATCGGCGAGATCATCACGACGGTGAACGACGTCGCCGATCGCATTCACCTCCTGGCGCTCAACGCAGCCGTGGAGGCGGCGCGGGCCGGCGAGCACGGCCGCGGCTTCGCGGTCGTCGCCGGCGAGGTGCGCGGCCTGGCGGACGAGTCGAAGCAGGCGACGGTGAAGGTGCGCCAGATCCTCGGCGAGATCCAGCGCGCGACGAACACCGCGGTCATGACCACGGAGCGGGGGAGCCACGAGGTCGCCGCGGGGGTCAAGCAGGTCGACGAGGCGGGCGAGACGATCCGCGCGCTGGCCGATGCGGTGGCGGAGGCCGCGCAGGCGGCGGCGCAGATCGTCGCCTCGGCCAGCGAGCAGGCGGCGGGGATGTCGCAGATCCGGCACGCGATGGAGAACGTGCAGGAGGCGACGCACCAGACGCTCGCCTCGACGCGCCAGGCGGAGCAGGCGGCGCAGGACCTGAACCGGTTGGGCTCGCGGCTCCTCGAGATGGTCGGGCAGCGGCGCAACGGCTCCCGGTACGCGGGCCGGGCGTGAAGCGCGACGACCTCGCCGCTCGCCTCCTGGCGACCTTCGTCGGCGAGCTCGAGGAGCAGGTCCGCGCGATGAACGCGGACCTGCTGGCGCTCGAGTCGGCGCCCGGCGACCCGGAGCGCCTGCGCTCCCTGTTCCGCGCCGCCCATACGCTCAAGGGCGCCGCCCACGCCGCAGGCGTGCCGCTCGTCGCGGCCGCATGCCACGAGATGGAGACGCTGCTCGCCGCGGCGCGCGACGGGCGCATCACGCTGGGCGAGCGCGAGGTGCGGTCGATCTTCACCGCGATCGACGCCCTGACCGACGCCGGCACCCGGCTGCGCGCCGGCGAGCCGCTCGACCGCGCGCCGATCGCCGCGATCGCGCGGGGCCTCGAGAGCGCCCACCCGCCGGCGGGCCGCGAGCCGGGCGCGCGGCCCCCGGCCGCCGCACCGGCTGCTCCGCCGCGCGCCGCCGGGACCGCTCCGGAGCGGCCTGACGGCACCCGCGCGGTGCCGGTCGCGCAGCTCCGCGTCGCGGAGGACAAGCTCGACGTCGTGGCGGGCTCGGCCGGTGAGCTGGCCGTCGCGACCGCCGGCCTCGCCAGCCTCTCCACCCGGCTGCGCGAGCTGCACGAGCTGGCCGGCCGCTGCCGTGCGGACTGGCGCCGGCTCGCCCCGCCGGGCGGCGACGTCCGCGCGCGCGACGCCCGCGCGCGGCTCGGCGCCGAGCTCGACCGGCTCGCGCGCGAGAGCGAGCGACTCGCCGGCGAGGCGTCGGCCCACGCGCGCGACCTGGCCCGCATCGCCACCGGGCTGAGCGACGGCATCCGCCGGCTGCGCATGCGCCCGTTCGCCGACGCGTGCGAGACGCTGCCGCGCACGGTGCGGGATGTCACCGCGGCCGCCGGGAAGGAGGCCCGGCTCGAGGTCCGCGGCGGCGAGGTGGAGGCGGACCGGGCGGTGCTCGGCGGCGTGCGCGACGCGCTGCTGCACCTGGTCCGCAACGCCGTCGCGCACGGCATCGAGGCGCCGGCGGAGCGCGTCATCCGGGGGAAGCCGCGCACCGGCCGGGTCGAGGTGGCGGCCTCGATCCGGGGCGGCCGGCTCGTCGTCGCCGTGGCGGACGACGGCGCCGGCCTCGACCTCGAGGCGCTGCGGGCGCAGGTCGCGCGCCGCGGGCTGCGCGCCCCCACGGACGACGCGGAGCTGGTGCGAATGATCTTCCGCGGCGGCCTCTCGACGCGCGCGCACCCCGATCCGGTCTCCGGGCGCGGCGTCGGCCTGGACGCGGCGCGGGCCGCGATCGAGCGGGTGCGCGGCACGATCGACGTGCACTGGGTGCCCGGCGCCGGCACGACGTTCATCCTCGAGTGCCCACTCAGCCTGGCGATGTTGCACGTCGTGCTCGTCGCCGTCGGCCGCCACGTCCTCGGCGTGCCGAGCGCCGACGTCGAGCGCATGGAGCTCGGCGAGCCGGACCGGATCCGGCACGTCGACGGCCGCGCCGTGCTGCCGGACGCGGAGGCGCCGGTGCCCCTCGTGAGCCTCGCGCGCCTGCTCGGCCCACCCTTCGAGGAGCGCCCGATCGACGGCCGCTTCTGGGTCCTCCGCCTGCGCGCGGGAGGGCGCCGCCTCGCGCTGATCGTCGACACGCTCGTCGGCGAGCGCGAGGTGCTGCTCCGCCCACTGGAGCGCTTCGCGGACACCGCCCCGCAGGTCGCCGGCGCCGCCATGCTCGAGAACGGCGCGCTGGCGCTCATCCTCCGCAGCACCGTGCTCCTGGAGGCGGGGCTATCCGCCGAGGGCGCGGGGCTGCGCTTCGCCCGCCGCGCCGCCGAGGTCGCGCCGACGATCCTCGTCGTCGACGACTCGATCACGACGCGCAGCCTGGAGCAGAGCGTCCTGGAGGCGGCGGGCTACCGCGTGGTCACCGCGCCGGACGGCGCCGCCGCGTGGCGGCTGCTTCAGGAACAACGGGTCGACCTGATCATCTCCGACGTAGAAATGCCACGCATGGATGGCTTTGCGCTGTGTCAGGCGGTGCGCGCCTCCAAGCGCCTCGGTAGCCTCCCGATCGTGCTCGTCACCGCCATGGAGGCGCCGGAGCACCGGAGCCGCGGACTCGAGGTCGGCGCGGACGCCTACCTGGCCAAGTCCAGCTTCGACCAGCAGACGCTGCTGGACGCGATCGACCAGCTCCTGGGCAGGTCGCGATGATCCGCGTGCTCGTGGCCGACGACTCGGCCACCGTGCGGGAGTTGCTGGTCGCGGCGCTGGAGGCGGATCCGGACGTCGAGGTCGTTGGCCGCGCCCGCGATGGGGAGGAGGCCGTCGACCTGGCCGTCCGCCTGCGCCCCGACGTCATCACCATGGATGTCCACATGCCGGGGATGAACGGCCTGGAGGCGACGCGCGAGATCATGGTCCGGGCGCCCACGCCGATCGTGATCGTCTCCTCGGCCGCGGACCCGGCGGACGTGAGCCTCTCGCTCGACGCCACCCGCGCCGGAGCGCTCATGGTGATGCCGGCGCTCGGCGAGCCGCTCGCCGCCGGGTTCAACGAACGGCGCGCCGAGCTCGTGGGGATGGTAAAGGCGATGGCCGAGGTCCGCGTCGTGCGCCGGCACCCACGCCGTCCCGCCGGCCCGCCGCGGTCACCGACCCGCGCCGCCCGCGGCCGAACCGAGCTGGTCGCCATCGCGGCGTCGACCGGCGGGCCCGCGGCGCTGCACTGCATCCTGCGGATGCTGCCGCGCGACTTCGCCGCGCCGATCCTGGTCGTCCAGCACATCGCGCCGAACTTCATCGAGGGCCTCTGCGCCTGGCTCGCCTCCGCCTGCGACCTCCGCGTCAAGCTGGCACGGCAAGGCGAGGCGTTGACCCCGGGCACCGTGTACCTCGCGCCCGACCGGCGACACCTGGGCACGAGCGCCGACGGGAAGATCGTGCTCTCCGATGGCGAGCCGCTGAGCGGCTTCCGCCCCTCCGCCAGTCATCTCTTCGGATCGGTGGCGCGCAGCCACGGATCCGCGGCCGGCGCGGTCATCCTCACCGGGATGGGACGGGACGGCGTGGATGGGCTCCACGCGGTGCGCGCGGCCGGCGGCCGCATCCTGGCCCAGGATCAGGCCACCTCGGTCGTCTACGCCATGCCGCGCGAGGCCGTCGATGCGGGGCTGGCGGATGCCGTGCTCCCCCTCGCGGAGATCGCGCCTCGGCTCGTGCAGTGGGTCCAAGGAGGGACTCGATGAGGCAGCGCGTCCTGGTGGTCGAAGACAGTCAGACGCAGGCCGAGCAGCTCCGCCTCCTGCTCGAGAGCGAGGCGTACCCCGCGGTCGTCGCCCGCAACGGCGAGGAGGCGCTCGCCCGGATGGCGGAGGAGAGCGTCGACCTCGTGCTGAGCGACGTCGTGATGCCGGGGATCGACGGCTACGAGCTGTGCCGCCGGATCAAGCAGCGCCACGAGGTGCCGGTCGTGCTGCTCACGAGCCTGACCGACCCGGTGGCGATCGTGCGCGGGCTCGAGGCCGGCGCCGACAACTACATCACCAAGCCGTACGACCCCGTGCAGCTCATCGCGCGCATCCGCCGCGCCCTGGATGGCGGCCGGATCCGGCGGGATCAGCGCACGAGCATGGGCGTGCACATCGCCTTCCTCGGCAGCCGGTTCACGATCACGTCCGAGAAGGAGCAGATCCTCGACCTGCTGCTCTCGAGCGTGGAGGACATCGTGCGGGCGAACCGCGCGCTCGAGGAGCGGCAGCGCGAGCTGGCGGAGGCGCACGCGCGGCTCGAGGCATCCGCGCGCGAGGCGGCCCGCGAGGCGCGGCTCTCCAACGAGCGGGCCCGCGTCCTCATGCAGAGCGCGAAAGACGGCATCTTCCTGCTCGACGACATGCACACGATCGTCGAGCTGAACGACAGCGCGGCCGTGATGCTCGGTTTCCCCGCCGAGGAGATCCTGTACCGGCCGTTCGAGCGGTTCATCTCGCCGGAGGCGGTGCCGGAACTGGCCGCCGGGCGGCGCGCGCCGTCGCTGGAAGAGCAGGCGCTGAGGGACTGGACGCTCGTGCGCCCCGACGGAACGGAGATCTGCGTCGAGCTGTCGGCTTCCACCACGCGCCTCGACGGGGAGGAGGTCGCGCTCGTCGTCGCGCGCGACGTGACGGACCGCAAGCAGGCGGAGGAAGCGATCCGGGAGAGCAACGAGCGCTTCCGCCAGCTCGCGGAGAACATCCCGCAGGTGTTCTGGATGTCCACGCCGAACGGCGCGGAGCTGCTCTACGTCAGCCCGTCCTTCGAGCGCATCTTCGGCCAGCTACCGGACGCGCTCGGCGCGGAGCCGATCTGGCGCCACGCGGTGCACGCCGACGACCGCGAGTGCGTGCTCGAGGCGATGGCCGGCGTGGCGGAGGCGCCCTGCGAGGCGAACTACCGCATCGTCAAGCCCGACGGCGAGGCCCGCTGGATCCACGGCCGCACGTTCCCGGTGCGCGACGAGCGCGGCGACGTCGTCCGGATCGCGGGCGTACTCGAGGACGTGACCGCGCACGTCGAGGCGCAGCGGGCGCTCGAGCACAGCGAGGAGTACTGGCGGGCGCTGGTCGAGTACTCCGCCGACCTGATCTTCATCCTCGACGCGGACGCCTCGATCACGTACGCGGGACCGTCCATCCGGCAGGTGCTCGGCTACTCGGCGGAGGAGCTCGTCGGCACGAACGTGCTCGAGCCCGTCCACCCGGACGACCTGGCAGAGGCGCGTCGCGCGCTGGCCGAGGTCCTCGAACGGCCGGGCGCGCTCGTTACGACCGAGGTGCGCTACCGCCACCGCGACGGGAGCTGGCGCTCGCTCGTCGCCCTCGCCCGCAGCCTGCTCGACCACCCCGCCGTCGGCGGCATCGTCGTGAACTGCCGGGATGTGACCGAGCAACGGCGGGCGGAGGAGCAGTTCCGGCAGGCGCAGAAGATGGAGGCGATCGGCCAGCTCGCCGGCGGCATCGCGCACGACTTCAACAACCTGCTCACGGCGATCCGCGGCTTCGCCATGCTGGCCGGCAACGATCTCGACGCCGGACACCCGGCGCGCGAGCACCTCGACGAGGTGGTCCGGAGCGCGGACACCGCTGCCGCGCTGACGCAGCAGCTCCTGGCGTTCAGTCGCCGGCAGGTGCTACGGCCGCAGGTCCTCGACCCGAACGATGTGATCGCCGAATCGGTCAACATGCTGCGGCGCCTCGTCGGCGAGAACGTGCGGATCCACGTCCGCGCGGCGCCGGACCTCGGCCGGGTGCTGGTCGATCGCGGCCAGCTCCAGCAGGTCCTCATGAACCTCGTCGTCAACGCGCGCGACGCGATGCCCGCCGGCGGCACGATCACGGTCGAGACCATGAACGCCGAGATCGTCGGGGACGGATCCGCGAGCCCGGACTCCGGCGCGCACCCCGGCCGGTTCGTGCGGATCGCGGTCAGCGACACGGGCGTCGGCATCCCGAGGGAGATCGCCGCGCGCATCTTCGAGCCGTTCTTCACCACCAAGGAGCCGGGGCGCGGCACCGGGCTCGGGCTCAGCACCGTCTACGGCATCGTGCAGCAGTCCGGCGGTCAGATGTCGTTCGACAGCGAGCCGGGGCGGGGTACGACGTTCACGATCCACCTCCCGCGAGTGGATGCCCCGCCGGCGACGCGGCCGCAGCCGCCGTCGCCCGCGCCAGCCGGTGCCGGGGCCGGCCAGGGCAGGACCGTCTTGCTGATCGAGGACGACGCGAGCGTGCGCACGTTCGCGCGGCGGGTGCTGGAACGGGCGGGCTACGCCGTGATCCCCGCCGGGAGCGGCCCCGAGGCGCTCCGGATCATCGAGTCGCACGCGGGACGGATCGACGCCGTGGTGACGGACCTGGTCATGCCCGGCATGAGCAGCGCCGACCTGGCCCGCGAGCTCACCCGGGCGATCCCCGATACGCCCGTGATCTTCACCTCCGGCTACGCGAAGGGCGACGCCACCGCGGGCGACGGCCTGCCGGCCGATGTGCGGTTCCTGGAGAAGCCCTACGTCCCCGCCGACCTCACGCGCCTCCTTCACGAGGTGCTGATGCAGGCGTGAGCCCGCAAGGCGACGCCGGCGGGACCGGCGTCCGGCCCGCGCTGCCCTTCCCGCCCGTCCGGCCC
>JADGGV010000160.1 GCA_019689775.1 Gemmatimonadota bacterium | reverse complement strand
TGTTGTGGGCTCGGATTTGTTTATAAGAGACAGGCGGGGGTGCGGCGGCGGGCACGATGCGAGGCGGCGAGCCGTAGCCGCGGACGCCGGTGATCCAGAGCGTGGCCGGGGCGCCGTGGTTCTCGATGGTGACGAGGAGGCCGTTGGGGGCGGTGTGGACGTCGTAGCGGCGGCCGACCGGGAGGTCGATGAGGACGCGAGCGCCGCCGGCGCCGGACATGGCGCGGAGCGCGAGGATGCCGCCGGTCGGCGGGCCGACGTAGATCGGGCGGTTGACGCGGATGGCGGCGCCGGGGATCTCGATCTCGACGCGGGCGCGGTCGTCGAGGATGAGCGGCTCGCGGACGCGGATCGGCGGGGCGCCATCGACGACGATGCTGATCTCGGTGCGGCCGGGCGCGGGGTCGATGCGCAGGCCGACGAGCGAGGGTCGGTCGGGGGACGGGGCGTAGGGTTGGGCCGCGTGCCCGACGACCGCGAGGGCGACGAGGGCGACGAGCGTCACTTGACCTCCTCCCGGAGTGGCGCCAGCTCGGCGCGGAGCGACTTGAGGGCCTTGGAGCGGATCTGCGAGATGCGCGACTCGGTGAGGCCGAGCACCTCGGCGATCTCGTGGAGCTTAAGCTCCTCGTAGTAGTAGAGCGCGAGGACGAGCCGCTCGCGCTCGGGGAGGCGGCGGATCGCGCGCTTCATGATCTCGGCCTCCTCGGCGCGGTTGAGGTCGTTCTCGATCAGGTCCGCCTCGGTGCCGACGAGGACGTCGGCGGGGCTCGCGCCGAGGCGGCTGGCGCCGGCGATCGGCTCGTCGAGCGCGACCTGTACGACCTCGTCCGCCTCACTCTCCCAGCGGTGCAGTTGCTCGAGGTCGATGCCGAGCGCCTGGGCGAGCTCGGCGGCGGTGGGCTCGCGGTCGAGCGTGCGGGTGAGCTGCTCGCGCGCGGCGTTGAGCCGACGCTGCTTCCAGCGCACGGAGCGGGGCGCGTGATCCCAGCGGCGCAGGTCGTCGAGGATGGCGCCACGGATGCGCGGGGCGGCGAACGTGCTGAAGGCGAGGCCGCGGTCGGGCTCGAACGTGTCGATCGCGTTCATGAGCCCGATGGTGCCGGCGCTGACGAGGTCGCCGAGCTCGGCCTGCTCGGGGAGCGCCGCCAGGATCTTGCGCGCGATGTGGTGCACGAGCGGCATGTGCCGCTCGAGGAGGCGCTCGCGTGCGGATTCGTCGCCGTCGCGCCGGTAGGCGGTCCACAGGGTGGCGGCGTCCATCACCCCCCCCGGAGCGAGAGCGGGGCCTCGGGGCGGCCGTCGCCGGTCGCCGCGGAGGCGATGCGTTCGGCGATCTCGAGGGCCGCGGCGCCGGCGCGGCCGACGGCCATGGCGGCGACGCCGTCGCCGGCGTGGGCGGCGCGGGCGAGCGCGGCGTCCTCGGGGATCGTGCCGGCGAGCGCGACGATGCGCTGGAGGAAGCGGGCGGCGGCGGCGCGCACGGCCTCGTAGGCGGTGGACGGCGTCGAGCCGCGGTTGACCACGACGTCGACGGGGAGCTCCGGGTGCCGCTCGGCGAGGACCTTGACGAGCGCGAAGGTGGCGGCGGCGGAGATCCGGTCCTCGGCGGTGACGGCGAGGAAGCGGGCGGCGCCGGCGTCGCAGGCGGCGCCGATGGTCTGGAGCGTGGAGCCGGCGTCGACGACGACGAGCGCGTACTCGGTGAAGGTGTCGGCGAGGCGGCGGTAGAGCGCGCGCTGCTCGGTGCCGCCGAGGGGGGCGCCGGCGGCGGTGGCCGGGGTGAACCACAGGTCGGGACCGAGCGGCACGCGCAGGTCGAGCGGGCCGGTGGCCGTGCCGCGCAGCGCCTCGAGGCCCGGCAGCTCCTCGAGCCCGAGGAGGATGCGGAGCGTGCCGGCGTCGTGGCCGGCGTCGACGAGGAGCGTGGGCGCGAGCGCGGCGGCGCCCCAGGCGAGGAGCGCGGCGACGGTGGACGCGCCGGCACCGCCCTTCCCGCCCGCGACGACGACGACGTTGCGGGGGGTGGGCCGGCCGGCCACGCCGCGCGTGGCGAGGTAGCGGCGGACGATGTCGAGCTGGCCGCTCATACGGCGACGCGCAGCGTGGCGGGTGCGGGCGCGCCGAGCGCCTCGAGGAGGCGCGCGGCGGCGGGGCGGAGGTCGGTCGGGACCTCCTGGCCGTCGGTGACCCAGCGGGCGGGGAGCCCGAGGCGGTCGGCCAGCTCGACGACGCCGTCTTCGCCCGGGACCTCGTCGAGCTTGGTCAGGAGCAGGTGCGTCGTGCCGCAGTCGCGGAACGCGTCGGCCATGGCGAGCGCGACGTCGGCGCGGAGCCCGGCGGGGAGCGCGAGATGGACCTCGTCGGGGTCGAGCGCGGCGAGGAGCTTGCGCCACTCCTGGGACTCGCCGGCGCGCGGGCTGCGCCCGGGCGTATCGACGATGACGACGTCGCACTTGGCCAGGCGGCGGAGCGCGGCGGGCACCTCGGCGGCGTCGTAGACGACCTCGAGCGGCAGGCCGGCGATGTCGGCGTAGGTCTGGACCTGCTCGAGCGCGGCGATGCGGAACGTGTCGAGCGTGACGAGGCCGGCGCGGACGCCGCCGAACGCGCGCGGGTGCAGCGCGAGCTTGGCGGCGGTCGTCGTCTTGCCGGCGCCGGTCGGGCCGACGATGGCGACGAGGTAGGGGCGGGGCTCGCCGTCGCGGACCTTGCGCGGCGGCTCGGCCTCGAGGCGCTGCCGGAAGCGCTCGACGGCGCCGGCGTCGGCGACGACGACCTCGAAGAGGCCGCGGACGCGGCGCGTGGAGAGGATCAGGGCGTCGTCGCCACGGGCGGCGGTGACGTCCCGGAGAACGCGGCTCAACTCGGGGCCGCGGAACGTCTCAAGCTGCATTGGGCACCTCCCAGGTCGCTACGGCCTGCAGGTTCACCTGCGGCGGCAGCTCGGCCAGCGAGAGCACGGGAATCGTCGGGAGCACGGGCTCGATGAGTCGGCGCACGCCGACGCGGAGCGCCGGCGGCGTGAGGAGCGGGACGGGGCGCCCGTCCGTGGAGTGGTTCCGGGCCAGCACGTCGAGGTGGCGCAGCAGCGCCGTGAGCTGGTCCGGGTCCATGGCGAGCGCGTTCTCGGCGCGCGTGCTGCGCGGCGAGAAGAAGCCCATGAGCGCGGCCTCGAGCCGCGGCCCGACGTTGACCACGCGGATCGTGCCGGTGTCGTCGGTGAACTGCTCGGCGATCGCCTTGCCGAGCGCGCGGCGGACGTGCTCCGTCAGCGCCTCGGGGTCCTTGGTGAGGTCGGCGGCGTCGGCGATCGCCTCGAGGATCGTGACCATGTCCCGGATCGGCACGCGCTCGCGCAGCAGGCGCTGGAGCACGCGGTGCAGCACGCCGAGCGAAACCTTGGCGGGGACGACTTCCTCGACGAGCGCCGGGTAGGTCTGCTTGAGCGTGTCGATCATCTCCTGGACGTCCTGGCGGCCGAGCAGCTCCGCGGCGTTCGCCTTCAGCGTCTCGATCAGGTGCGTGGCGACGACGGTCGACGCATCGACGACGACGTAGCCGGCGGCCTCGGCGTCGACGCGCTGCGACGGCTGCACCCACACGGCCGGCATGCCGAAGCTCGGGTCCTTCGTCGGGATCCCGCTGATCTCGTGGAGCACGGCGCCGGTATCGAGCGCGAGCGCGTGGCGGGGGAGCACCTCGGCGCGGGCGATCTCGCTGCCGCGCAGGCGGATGACGTACTCGTTCGGCGAGAGGCGCACGTCGTCGCGGATGCGGATCGGCGGGATGAGCACGCCGACGTCGAGCGCGGCCTGCTTGCGCAGCAGCCGGATCCGCTCCATCAGGTCGCCGCCCTCGCGCTCGTCGATGAGCGGGATGAGGGCGTAGCCGACCTCGAGCTCGACCGGGTCGATCTGGAGCAGGTCGTGGACGGGCGAGTCGCTCTGGGCCTTCGCCTCGGTGCCCGCGGGCGCGCCCGCGCCGAGCCGCGCGGGCTGCGCCGGGCTGACGAGCGCCTGCTGCGCGCGCTGCTTCTCGCGCAGTTGCGCGACGCGCGCGCCGGCGGCGGCCACGCCGCCGAGCGCCAGGAACGGGAGCATCGGCAGCCCGGGCGCGAGCGCGAGCGCGCCGAGCGCGCCGGCGGTGATCCAGAGCGCCTTCGGCTTCCCGGTCACCTGGGAGGCGAGCGCCGTGCCGACGTGCGTGCCGCCCGCGGAATGCGTGACGATGATGCCGGCGGCGGTCGAGACGATCAGCGCCGGGATCTGCGTCACCAGCCCGTCGCCGACCGTGAGCACCGTGTAGTGCGAGAGCGCCTTCGAGATCGGCATCCCGCGCTGCACGACGCCGATGAAGATGCCGCCGACGATGTTGATGCCGGTGATGAGGAGGCCGGCGACGGCGTCGCCGCGGACGAACTTGCCGGCGCCGTCCATCGCGCCGTAGAAGTCCGCCTCGCGCGAGATCTGCTCGCGGCGCCGACGCGCCTCGACGTCGTCGATGAGCCCGGCGGCGAGGTCCGCGTCGATGCTCATCTGGCGGCCGGGCATGGCGTCGAGCGTGAAGCGGGCGGCCACCTCGGCCACGCGCCCGGCGCCCTTCGTGATGACGATGAAGTTGATGGCGACGAGGATCAGGAAGATCACGACGCCGACGGCGTAATTGCCGCCGATGACGAAGTTGCCGAACGCCTCGATGATGTGCCCGGCCTGCCCCTCGCCCAGGATCAGCCGCGTGGAGCTGATGTTCAGCGCCAGGCGGTAGAGCGTCAGCAGCAGGAGCAGCGTCGGGAACGTGCTGAACTCCAGCGGATCCGTCGTATAGAGCGCGCCGAGCAGCACGACGAGCGAGGCGGCGAAGCTCGTGGCCAGCGCCAGGTCGAGCAGGAACGGCGGCAGCGGCAGGACGAGGAGCGCGAGGATCGCGACGACGGCCACGACCACGGCGACCTCGGCGCCGCGCCACCAACGGGTGAGCGTGGGCGTGGCGCTCATGCGAACGCGCTCCGCGCCCAGTTCGGGCCGCGCGCCTTGCGCTGGCGGATCACGAACGCCAGCACCTCGGCGACGGCGACGTAGAGCTCGACCGGGATCGGCTGGCCGACGCGGGCGGTGGCGCGGAGCGCCCGGGCGAGCGGCTTGTTCTCGAGGACCGGCACGCCGTGCTCGTGCGCGATCGCCTTGATGCGCTCGGCGACCTTGCGCTCGCCCATGGCGAGGACGATGGGCGCAGGCGCGACCTCGGGGTCGTACTTCAGCGCGACGGCGATGTGCGTCGGGTTCGTGACGACGACGTCGGCCTTCGGCACGTCGCGGAACATGCGCTGGCGGACGAGGGCGCGGCCGGCGCTCCTCATGCGCTGCTTGAGGAGCGGGTCGCCCTCGGACTCCTTCAGCTCGCGCTTGACCTCCTCCTTCGTCATCCGGAGCTGCCGCTCGTGCTGCCAGGTCTGCCAGGCGTAGTCGGCGCCGGCGAGGCCGAGGAAGGCGAGCCCGGCGGTCAGGAGGAGGTGGACGGCGTGGTCGCGCAGCGCGAAGAGGAGCGCGGCGGGCGAGCGCTCGGCGAGCGAGACGATCTCGGGCCAGGCGCCGGTCAGGGCGACGTAGAGCACGCCGCCGACGACGGCGAACTTGAGGAGCGACTTCACCAGCTCGACGAGGGCGCGCACACTGACGAGCCGGCCCAGGTTCCTGTGCGGCGCGATGCGCGAGAAGTCGGGCGCGAGCGCCTCGGTGGACCAGACGCCGCGCGCCTGAGCGGCGGCGACGGCGCCGCCGACGGCGGCCAGGACGAGGACCAGCGGCGCGAGCGCGCCCAGCACCTTCCAGCCGAGCGCGCGGACGAAGCCGACGAGGTCGCCGGGGCCGGTCTGCGGGCCGAGGCCGGCGGCGGAGATGAAGACGTCGGCGAACGTGCGGGCGAGCCGGGCGCCGCCGGTGCTCAGCGCGAGGGCGGAGGCGAGGAGGAGGACGGCGGCGGTCAGCTCCGCGCTCCTCGGCACCTGGCCCTTGCGGCGGGCCTCGTCGCGCCGCCTCGGGGTCGGCGCTTCGGTGCGGTCCTCGAAGGAGCCCTCGGCCACGTCAGCGGCCTCCCCGCCCGGCGAGGGCGGCGAGCAGGTGGTCGACGGTGTCGGCGTAGTGCAGCGGCCAGCCGGCGATGAACGCGCCGACGAACGGGATGGCGGCCAGGAGCGCGACGAGGCCGACGGCGATCTGGACCGGGTAGGCGACGGCGAGCGCGTTGAGCTGCGGCACGACCCGCGACACGATCCCGAGCGCCAGGTTGCTGACGAGCACCGCGGCGGTGACGGGCGCGGCGAAGCGGAGCCCGAGGAGGAAGAGCGAGCCGCCCATGGACGCCATGGCGCCGAGGCCGGCGCGGACGTCGACCGGCGCGCCGAGCGGGACGAGCTTCACGCTGCGCACGAGCGCCTCGATCGAGAGGAGGTGCCCGCCGGTGACGAGGAGGAGCGTGAGCACGAGGAGGCGGAAGAACTCCGCGAGGCTCGGCGCGCTCGTCTGCGACGTCGGATCGAGCGTGGCGGCGCCGGAGAGGCCGGTCTGCACGGCGAGCAGGTCGCCGGCGGTCTCGGCGCCGGCGACGAGCAGCGCGGCGCCGAGCCCCATCGCGAAGCCGACGAGGGACTCGGAGGCGAAGCTCGCCGGCGTGAGCGCGGCGGCGCCGACGGCGGGCGCGGCCAGCGGGAGCAGCACCACGGTGAGGAGCACGATGAGCGCGGCGCGCAGCATCTTCGGCACGACGACGGCGGAATAGATCGGCGCGATGAGCACGAGCGCGGCGATGCGCGTGGCGAGCAGCACGGCCGCGTCCATGGCGCCGGGTGCCAGCGGATCGAAGCTCCGGGCGGTCACGAGACGAGCGTGGGCAGGGAGCGCAGCAGCTCGGTGGTGTACTTGACCGCCTGGTGCAGCGACCAGGAGAGCATGAGCAGGAAGACGGCGCCGACGGCGAACAGCTTGGCGACGAACGCGATCGTCTGCTCCTGGATCTGGGTGACGGCCTGGAGCACGCTGACGAGGAGGCCGACGGCGAGCGCGACCAGGAGGAGCGGCCCGGCGAGCTCGAGGCAGAGCAGGAGCGCGCCGCGGGCGAGATCGAGGACGAGGGCGTACGGCATCGTCGCCTGCGGGTCGGGTTACTTGAAGCTCGTGACGAGGCTCTGGAAGACGAGCCCCCAGCCGTCCACCAGCACGAACAGCAACAGCTTGCACGGCAACGCGATCATCGTCGGCGGGAGCATGAACATCCCCATGCTCGTCAGCACCGCCGAGACGACGAGGTCCACCACAATGAACGGGAGGAAGATCGCGAAGCCCATCTGGAACGCCGCGCGCAGCTCGCTCGTCGCGAACGCGGACATGAGGACCGGCAGCGAGACGTCGGCGGCCCGGGCGGGCGCCGGCTGGCCCGACATCTCCACGAACTTCGCCAGGTCCTTCTCCGGCGTCTGGCGCAGCATGAACTCGCGGAACGGGACGACGGCGGTCTTCATCATCGTCGCCTGATCGATCTGCCCGTCCATCCACGGCCGCAGCGCCTGCTCGTTGACCCGCGCCAGCGTGGGCGCCATGACGAAGCCCGTCAGCAGGAGCGCGAGCGCGGCCAGGAGCTGGCTGGGCGGCGCCGTCTGCGTGCCGAGCGCCTGCCGCAGGAAGTGCAGCACGATCAGGATCCGCGTGAAGCTCGTCATCAGCAGGAGCAGCGCCGGCAGCGTGGCCAGCAGGCCGATGAAGAGCACCATCCCGACGGTACCGCTGAGCCGCAGGTCGGAGCCGTTGCCGCCGAGCTGTACATCGATGCGCGGGGCGGGGCCGGCGCCGCCGACGGACGGCGTCGGGACGAGCGGGGGCGTCGGGGCGACCGCAGCGGGCTGCGCCGGGGCGACGCCGGGCCGCGCCGGAGCCGCGGCCGGGGTCTGCGCCTGAACGACGCCGGGCGCGGGCTGCGCGGCGCGCGCGGTCGGGGCCGCCGGCTGGCCAGGACGGGCGAGCGCCGCCGGCGGCTGCGCGGCGCGGGCCGCGACCGCAGGCGACGCCGGCGCCTGCTGCGCCGCGGCGTGCGAGCGCGGCGTCGCGGCCGAAAGCGCAAGCAGCGCCAGCGCGAGGGGCGCGCCGCGCGCCGCCCCGCCCCCGCGCCCCCCGCCCGCCCCCCCCCGCGGCCCCCG
>JADGGV010000159.1 GCA_019689775.1 Gemmatimonadota bacterium | reverse complement strand
CTCGGTGATGTTTATAAGAGACAGCGGCGAGCTCGGGCCGCCCGCGGCGCCCGACCTCGCCGAGCGCGACGAGCGCGAGGCCGACCGCGACGCCGATGAGCAGGTAGGTCGAGGTCCGCACGCCGCCGCGGCCCGTCGCGGCCGGTCGCGTGCTCGCGTAGATCGTGCGCTCCGAGGCGACCAGCGGCACCAGCCGCCCATCCGCCGCCGGCACCGTCACGCGGCGCAGGTTCTCGCGCAGCTCGAGCGGGAGGAACATCTCCTCCCAGAGCGAGATCGGCCGGTCGGTCGGCCGGCCCAACCCGAGCAGCAGCCCCGTGTACGTCCACGGGTCGTCGGCGACCAGCGCGAGCGAGTGCGTGCGGTACGTCGCCCCGGCCGGTACGCCCTCCGTCTGCGCGCGGATGCGCCCGCCCAGCAGGCGGTCGAGCGCGTCACGCACCCGCGTCGCGCAGCCGTCGCGGTAATAGTCGTAGCGGTAAAAGCGGTTCTCCGGCCGCTCGTTCCACACCAGGAACTCCCGCAGCGCCTCGCGCTGCGCCGGCGTCAGCGCCAGCTCCTGCACCCACACCGAGCGGTCGTCCTGGATGTAGAAGTTCGCGAACAGCGTCGCGTCGAACCCCTGCATCCAGTACAGCATCTTCCCCTCCAGGAAGCGCCGGTAGAAGTGCGCCTGCCGGAAGTCGAACATCCCGTAGTTGTACGCCTGGTCGGTGCCGCGCACCGGGTCGTGCACCCAGATCGCCGTGTGCCCGAAGTGCTCCCAGACCGCCTCGCCCGGGCCGAACGTCATCAGGTAGATGCGCAGCGAGTCCGCCGCCGGCCCCGGCGACGGCGCGCTCGCCGGCACCGGCGCGGGCCCCAGCCCCGGCTCCGCCGGCTTCGCCGTCGCGCCCACGCACCCGCCCGCGAGTATGAGCCCGGCCACGGCCAGGGCGCGCGCGGCGAGCGCGAGCGCACGTGCTCTCCGTTTCTGCACTGGCTTCGGTTCTCCTCGAATCGTCTCGTCGCTCATTCCACCACGAACATCGCGTGCATCCCCGCCTCCAGGTGCTCCGCGATGTGGCAGTGCAGCATCCAGCGGCCGGGGTTCGTCGCCTCGAGCAGCAGGTCGACCGTGCCGCCGGCCGGCACCAGCACCGTGTCCTTCCACGCCAGGTTCTCGCTCGCGACGCCGTTCACCGCCAGCACCAGGAAGCGCTGGCCGTGGATGTGGATCGGGTGCTGCATGGCGTGGAAGACGCGCCGCTCGTTCGACAGCCGGATGCGCACGAGCTGCCCGCGGCGGAAGCGCCACTCGATCGCCTCGTTCTCCTTACCCGTGAGCGGGTCGCGCAGTACCCAGCGGAGCTGGTCGGCCGTGGCCAGCCAGTCCATCATCGGCATGGTGCCGACCCACTCGACCGGGTTGAAGAAGTTCGTGTCGAGCTTCAAGAGCTGCTCGAGCGCGAACGGCAGCCCCCGCTCCTCCACCGTGAGGATCAGCTCCTTCTCCGGCGGACGCGAGAGGTACGGCCGCAGGCGACGCAGCTCGGCGGAGACGTCGTCGCGTACGCGCAGCCGCTCGAACTCGCGGGCGAGGTCCGGCCGCGCGGCGTCCGCCGAGACGGCCACCATCCCAAGCGTGTCCGTCAACGGGATGAACGTGCCGTACGTGTGGTCCAGCGCCTGGACGCGGTTCACCAGCGCGAACGTGCCCGGCGCCGGGAAGCGGACCTCGACGACGTAGCGCTCCGCCGGCGCCAGCACCACGCTCTCGACCCACTCGTCGCGCTCGAAGCGGCCGACGTCCGCCGCCACGACCTTCATCCGCGCGCCGGGGAACGAAACGTTGAAGGTGCGCACGTTCGACGCGTTCGTCAGGTAGAAGCGCACGACCTCGCCGCGCCGGACGGAAAGCGAGTACGACGGCTCGCCGTTCACCAGCAGCACGTTGCCGGAGCGGCCCATCAGCGCGTGCGTCGCGTGCTCGCGGCCGAACGGCACCGGCCCATCCTCGGCGACCAGGAAGTCGTCCAGGATCAGCACCGCCTCGCGGTTCGCCGGCGCGTAGTGGTCCGGCCGCGGCGAGCCGACCAGGATGTTGCCGTACAGCCCCAGGTCCTGCTGGACGTCCTCCCGCACGTGCGGATGGTACCAGTAGATCCCCGCGTCCGGGAAGTGCACGCGGTAGCGGTACGTGCCGCCCGGCGCGACCGGCTCCTGCGTCACGTGCGGCACGCCGTCGCTCGCGTTCTCCAGGCGCACCCCGTGCCAGTGCACCGTCGTCGGCAGGTCGATCCGGTTCGTGAAGTCGACGACGATCGTCGCGCCCTGCCGCACCCGCACGAGCGGCCCCGGCACCTGGCCGTTGAACGCGTACGCCGCGAAGGTGCGCGCGCCGATGCGGCGGCGGACGAGGCGCGCCACGAGCCGCAGCGTGTCGCCGTCGCGCAGCTCGACCGGCCGGCTCGGCACGGCCGGCGGGAGCGAGTCGAGCGCGACGCCGCGACCCGGAAGGAACGGCGTCGCCTTCGGCACCAGCCCGTCGAGCAGCCCCGCGGGCATCGGCGGGATGCGCGGGTCCATCGGCGGCATCGTCCAGCCGCCGGGCGCGCTCATGCGGTGCGCCGCGTGCTCGTCCCCGGCCGGCGCCGCGGCGATCCCGACCGGCGGCACCCCGTCCGCGCGCAGCTTCATGCTCGGCGAGATCCCGCGCAGCACGAGCCGACCCGTGCGCGTCGCCACGGCCGCCGACGGCTCCGCGCTGACCATCACGAAGAACTTGTTGAAGCTGACCTCCCCCAGCTCGTTGCGCCCGTTCGTCACCTCGCCGAGACGGACCATCGGGTCGAGTCCCGGCGGCGTCGCCCACGCCACGTACGCCGTGTACGGCCCGAGCGACGACGCCGGCGGCAGCCCCTCGAGCGTCAGCACGAGCCGCACGCGCGGCCGCCCATCCGCCGTCACCGCGACCGTGAACGGCGTCGGCACGCGCGCCAGCTCCGCCGTGCCGGCCGCGGAGTCGATCCCGGCGGCGGGAAGGAGGTCGATGCAGTAGAGGTCGCGCGCGGGGGCGGTGGCGCCGGGCTCGAGGCCGGTGCAGGGGCCGGGCGGCGGCGCCGCGCGCGGCCCGGGCGCCCGGAGGGCGAGGGACGCCGACGCCGGGCCGGGCGCCCGAAGGGCGAGCGCCGCCGGCGCCGGGCCGGGCGCTCGCCGGGAATCGGCGGGGCGGACGATATACGCTCGGGCGGGTACCGATGCGCCGACGGCGGCCGCCGCGCCCGCGCGCAGTACCGCAGCGGCGGCCGCCGGCGGCCGCGCCAGGGTGCGCGGCGCCGCGACGGCCGCGCCGGCCCCGACCGTCAGCGCGGCGACGAGCATCCCGCGCACGCCGACGGCACGGGCCCGCCACGCCCCGCGTTCGGGCGGACGGCGGAGCATGGCGCGCACGCCGGCGGCACGGCGGTCACGGCTCGGAGGCACGACGGGGCGACCCGGCGCGGTGGTCGATCACGACACACCCCGTTCGGTGAACGTGTGCGGATGAGGTGGAAGCGTAATCTGGCTCGCCCGGAGGCGAGGCAGCAAGGCGGGCGGCGGCCACGATGCCTTTGGCTACGGGCTCTCCGCCCGCGAGGGCGCCGCCTCGCGCACACGAGGCGCCGCCGGCCGCCCGTCCGGCCATAGGGCGGCCGCCCGGATCCGGCCAGCCGCCGTCCTGTTTGCGCATTGTCGGACCGCCCGACTATCTTCGCCGCTGCTGACCCGCTCAACGCGCGGTCCAGTACGACCCTACGGCGACGCATCTCTCCACGCCGACCGCCCCGCGTTCCGACGTCCCGATGCCGAACGAGGCCGACACCTGTCGCCTGTGGGTCGTCCCCCGGCTGCAAGCCGCCGGTTGGGACGCGTCCCCGCATTCGATCGCCGAGCAGCGGACGATCACGGATGGCCGGATCGTGCCGGTCGGTAACGGCTTCGTGCGCCGCCCGCCGAAGCGCGTCGACTACCTGCTGCGCTACACCCGCGATTTCCCGCTCGCGGTCGTGGAGGCGAAGGCCGCGTACCGAGCGGCCTCCGACGGGATGCAGCAGGCGAAGCAGTACGCCGAGATGCTCGGGCTGAAGTTCGCCTACGCGACGAACGGCCGCGGGATCGTGGAGTTCGACTACTTCACCGGCCGCGAGACGTCGCTCGACGCCTTCCCGACGCCGGCCGAGCTGTGGGCGCGCTACCGCGCCGGGCAGGGTCTCGCGGACGCCGGGGCCGCGGACCGCTTGCTCACCCCCTCCAACCACGAGGTCGGGAAGACCGAGCGGTACTACCAGCAGGCCGCCGTCAACCGCATCGTCGAAGCGATCCTGACCGGCCGCGAGCGCCTGCTGGTCACCATGGCGACGGGGACCGGCAAGACCGTCGTCGCGTTCCAGGTGTGCTGGAAGCTGTGGAACGCGCGCTGGAACCGTACCGGCGAGCACCGCCGCCCGAAGATCCTGTACCTGGCCGACCGCAACATCCTCGTCGACCAGCCGAAGGATGGCATCTTCGCCGTGTTCGGCGACGCGCGCCACAAGATCGAGTCGGGCGAGCTCGTGCAGAGCCGCGAGATGTACTTCGCGATCTACCAGGCGCTGGCCGAGGACGAGCGGCGCGTCGGCCTGTTCCGCGAGTACGCGCCGGACTTCTTCGACCTGGTCATCGTCGACGAGTGCCACCGCGGCAGCGCGCGCGAGGCCGGCTCGTGGCGCGCCATCCTCGAGCACTTCTCTCCGGCCGTGCAGCTCGGGATGACCGCGACGCCGCTGCGCGAGGACAACCGCGACACGTACCTGTACTTCGGCAACCCCATCTACGAGTACAGCCTGCGCCAGGGGATCGAGGACGGGTTCCTCGCGCCGTACCGCGTGCACCGCGTCGTCACGGAGTGGGATGCGGTCGGATGGCGGCCGAGCCAGTCCGACCTCGACCGCTACGGCCGCCCGATCCCCGACGACGAGTACCAGACGAAGGACTTCGAGCGCGTCGTCGCCTTGCGCGCGCGCACGGAGGCGATCGCCCGGCACCTCACCAACTTCCTGAAGAGGACCGACCGCTTCGCGAAGACGATCGTCTTCTGCGTCGACCAGGAGCACGCCGACGAGATGCGCCGGGCGCTCTCCAACCTGAACGCCGACCTCGTGAAGAAGCACCCGGACTACGTCTGCCGCGTCACCGCCGACGAGGGCGACGTCGGCCGCGGCCACCTCGGGCGCTTCCAGGACGTCGACTCGCGCACGCCCGTCATCCTGACGACGTCGCAGCTCCTCACGACCGGCGTCGACGCGCCAACGTGCAAGAACGTCGTCCTGGCCCGCGTCGTCGGCACCATGAGCGAGTTCAAGCAGATCATCGGCCGCGGCACGCGCGTGCGCGACGACTACGGCAAGCTCTGGTTCAACATCATCGACTACACCGGCTCCGCCACCCGGCTGTTCGCGGACCCCGCGTTCGACGGCGAGCCCGCGCGCATCACCGAGGAGGAGCTGAAGGCGACGGGGCGCGTCACCCTCGTCGACGACGTCGCGCCGCCAGTCGACGAAGGCGACGACGCGGTCGCTGCCGGCGATCTCACCGGCGGCGCGACGATCCACGAGCCGCCGCCCGGCGAGCGCCGGAAGTACTACTTCGACGGCGGCGAGGTGCAGATCGTCGCGGACCTGGTCTACGAGCTGGACGCCGACGGCAAGCAGCTCCGCGTCGTCCGCTACACCGACTACGCCGCGGAGCGGGTGCGCTCGCTCTGCCGCTCGCCGCAGGAGCTGCGCGCCGCCTGGGCCGACCCGGCCCGCCGCGCCGAGATCATCGACCGGCTGGCGGAGCGCGGCGTCGACTTCGCCGCGCTCGCCGACGCGTGCCGCCTCCCCGAGGCCGACCCGTTCGACCTCCTCTGCCACCTCGCCTTCAACGCGCCGCTGCGCACGCGGCGCGACCGCGCGCAGCGCCTGCGCGAGGCGCGGGCCGACTTCTTCGACCGCTACGGCCCCGAGGCGAGGCAGATCCTCGACGAGCTGCTCGACAAGTACGCCGAGCACGGCACCGCGCAGTTCGTCCTCCCCGACATCCTCCAGGTGCCGCCGCTCTCCGCGCACGGCACCGTCGTCCAGATCAGCCAGGCGTTCGGCGGCGTCGAGCCGCTGCGCCAGGCCGTGACCGAGCTCCAGAACCTCCTCTACGTCGCCTGATTCGATAGCCGATGCCCCGACGCACGACGACCGCGAAGCCGCAGACGACCGCCCAGGCGCTGGGCAGCCTCCTCAAGTCCGCGCGCGACATCATGCGCAAGGACAAGGGGCTGAACGGCGACCTCGACCGCCTGCCGCTCCTGACCTGGGTCATGTTCCTGAAGTTCCTCGACGACCTCGAGCTCGAGCGCGAGGCCGAGGCTGCGCTCCGTGGTGAGCCGTTCCGCCCCACCATCGAGCCACCGTACCGCTGGCGCGACTGGGCCGCACGCCCCGACGGCATCACCGGCGACGAGCTCCTCGCCTTCATCAACCAGGACGAGGCCGTCCGCCCCGACGGCACCCGCGGGCCCGGCCTCTTCGCGTACCTGCGCAGCCTCAGCGGCGCCGACGGCGGCGACCGCCGCGACGTCGTCGCCACGGTCTTCCGCGGCGTCGACAACCGCATGAGGAGCGGCTACCTGCTCCGCGACGTCATCAACAAGGTCAACGACATCCACTTCACCTCGAGCGAGGAGCTGCACACGCTCGGCGCGCTCTACGAGTCGATGCTCCGCGAGATGCGCGACGCCGCCGGCGACTCCGGCGAGTTCTACACGCCGCGCCCCGTCGTCCGCTTCATGGTCAAAGCCGTCGACCCGCGCCTCGGCGAGACCGTGCTCGACCCGGCCGCCGGGACCGGCGGCTTCCTCGTCGAGGCGTTCAACCACCTGGCGGAGCAGGTCCGGACCGTCGAGGACCGGCGCATCCTCCAGTCCCGCTCCATCCTCGGCTGCGAGCCCAAGCCCCTGCCCTTCCTCCTCGCCCAGATGAACCTCCTGCTGCACGGGCTCGACTCGCCGCAGATCGACCACGGCAACGCGCTCCGGTTCCGGCTGAGCGAGATCGGCGAGAAGGACCGCGTCGACGTCATCCTCACGAACCCGCCGTTCGGTGGCGAGGAGGAGAAGGGGATCCAGGACAACTTCCCCGAGGACCGGCAGACCGCGGAAACGGCGCTCCTCTTCCTCCAGCTCATCATGCGACGGCTGCGCCGGACACCGGGGAAGCACGGGCCCGCCCGCGCCGCCGTCGTCGTCCCCAACGGCACCCTCTCCGGCGAGGGCGTCTGCGCCCGCATCAAACGCGAGCTGCTTACCGACTTCAACCTGCACACGATCGTCCGGCTGCCGAACCGCGTCTTCGCGCCGTACACGCCGATCCCGACGAACATCCTCTTCTTCGACCGCTCCGGCCCGACGACGGACGTCTGGTACTACGAGCACCCGCTCCCCGACGGCCGCAAGAACTACACGAAGACCCAGCCGATCCAGTTCGACGAGTTCCGCCCCTGCCTCGAGTGGTGGCACGCCCGCGAGGAGAACGAGCGCGCCTGGAAGGTGAGCGCAACGGAGCTGCTCGAGAGCGGCTGCAACCTCGACCGCAAGAACCCGAACGCCGCCGTCGACATCGAGCACCTGCCGCCGGAGCGCATCGTCGAATCGATCATCGAGAAGGAGCGGCGGATCCTGGAGCTGCTGGAAGAGGTGCGGGCGGCGTTGAAGGGGGACGCGTGAGCAAGGCGTGGCCGAGGGTGCGGTTGGGGGAGGTGCTGCGGCGCTCGACCGAGATCGCCACGATCTCGCCGGATGCAGAGTACGACGAGATCACGGTGAAGCTTTGGGGGAAAGGCGTCGTCCGGCGCGGGACCGTGTCGGGCGCAGCGATCGCGGGAAGTCGGCGCTTCGTCGCCAGGGCGGGCCAATTCATCGCCTCACGCATCGACGCACGCAATGGCGCCTTGGGAATCGTGCCGCCCGAGCTCGCCGGAGCGGTCGTCACGAACGATTTCCCGCTCTTCGACCTCGACCGCTCGCGGATCGACCCGGGATTTCTGAATTGGCTGAGCAGAACCCGCGATTTCGGCGAGCTCTGCAAGCGCGCGAGCGAAGGGACGACCAACCGTGTCCGGCTCAAAGAGGAGCGGTTCCTGGCGCTCGAGATCCCGCT
>JADGGV010000158.1 GCA_019689775.1 Gemmatimonadota bacterium | reverse complement strand
GTTTTTTTGACCTTCCGCCGCGCCCGGCGCGCCCCCGCCGCCCCGGCCGCCCCCGCCGCCGCCAGCCGCGCGGCCGACGCCAGCGCGTCGTCCGCCTCCAGCTCGACCATCGGCCACACCACCACACCCATCGCCGCGAGCGCCTCCTCCAGCGGCTCGAACTGCGCCAGGAGCGCCGGCTCGACGCCCGCGCCGGTCTTGTACCCCGCCCACAGCCGGTTGCGAAACGACTCCACGACGTGGTCCGTCGCCACGCCGACGTGCGTCCCCCCGGCCTCCAGCGTCTGGAGCACCGTGCGCAGCACGCCGACCACCGCGCCGTATGGCCGGTCCACTCCCTTCGTGAACCGCCGCAGCCCGTAGAAGTGCCGGAACAGCTCGTACGTGCCGTCGATCAGCTCCACGATCATGCGACGTCGCCCGCTCCCGTGCCGGTGGCCCGCCGCGTCCTGGCCGCCGGCCGCGACGCGGAACCCGAAGAATCGCCAAAGGGGACCCCGCGGGGCAACCCCTGCGCGGAGCGCCGGCACCGCGGGCGTTCGGCGGCTCCGCCGGTCACGCGAAGAGCGCGCAGTCGAACGGGACCGGCAAACGCCCGCGACCGCCGCGGCGCCCCCGAACGACACGGCGCCCGGCGGGACGAATCCCACCGGGCGCCGTTTGCGCCGAGCATCCCGCCGCGCTCCGCGGCCCGGCGGCTCCGCATCCGGCGGAAGCACGCCGGGGACGCCCGCACCCGCGGGCGTCCCGCTCGCTCAGAACTCGTACCGCAGCCCGAGCTGCGCCTGCCGGGGCGCGTACACGCCGTTCGGCGTGCCGAAGTTCGTGATCGGGTTCCCCGCGGCGTCCTTCTGCTGGTTGAAGAAGCCGGAGTAGTTGTTCCAGTTGAAGATGTTGAACGCCTCGGCGCTCACGCTGACCTTGCGGCTGCCGCCGAGCGAGACGCCCTTGCTGAGCCGCAGGTCGACCGTCCGGTACAGGTTCTCCCACGACGCCTTCGGCCGCACCACGCGGTGATCCTTCCCGTTCAGGAAGTCGTTGCTGGTGACGTTGTCGTGGTTCAGGTCCTGCCCCAGGATCGCCACGTACGGCCGCGGCGCGGCGACGATCGCCACCGCCGACACCTTCAGGTCGTACGGCAGGCTCACGATCCCCGACAGCACGTCGCGCCAGCGCTCGTCGAACGACGTCGGCTGCATGATGAAGTACGAGGCGTCGTTGTACCCGCCCAGCCCCTCCATCGTCGCCCGCGCCCAGCCCAGCGTCAACGAGTTGCTGACCCGCACGCCCGGCCGGTCGTACGTCAGCCCGGCGACGACGGCGTCGAAGTTCGCCTTCCCGAAGTCGTCGTAGAGCGTGATCGTGCCGTAGTCGTCCGTCAGGTTGCGGTGACCGGTCTGCGTGTTGAACCAGTTCGGCGTGACCTGCACGTACAGGTTGCGCCCCTCCTGGTGCAGGTAGTCGATGTTCAGCGCGACGCCGTCCGCGAGCTGCTGCCCGACGCCGAGCGAGAACTGCCGGTTCACCGGCGTCTTCATGTCGACCTTCAGCAGGTTCAGGTTCGGCGTGATCCGCCCCTCACCCGCCAGCACCCGCTGCCGCAGCACCTCCGGGTCCGTCGTCCCCGGGTTCGTGAAGTCGTACGAGCGCCAGCCCGCCGACACCTTCTCGTAGAACGCCATGAACGTGGCGATGCGGTCGTACATCAGCCCCGCGCCGCCGCGCACGAACGTGCGCCCGTTGCCCAGCGCATCCCACGAGAAGGAGAAGCGCGGCGCGAAGTTGTTCAGGTCGTTCTTCCGGTGGCCCGTGTTCAGGAAGCCCTTCAGCTCCGGCAGCGCCTGGAGCTTCGGGTCGCTCGCCCACGGCACCGTGAAGTCGTTGCCCAGCGTGTTCAGCTCGGCGTCCCAGCGCAGCCCGAACGTGAGCTGGAGCGCCCGCGTCGCCTGCCACTGGTCCTGCACGTAGGCGCCCGTGCTCCACCCGCTCGTCACCGCGCGGGCGTCCTCCTCCGTGTGCGTGAAGAAGCCGACGCCGACCCGGCCGAGCGACGGCAGCGTGCTCGTGTCCGTCGGGAACTGGAAGAAGCCGTCCCGGTTCGTCGGGTTCCAGCTGTTCGTGTTCACCTTCGCGAGCTCGACGCCGCCCGTCAGGATGTGCCGACCGTCACCCAGCGTGTACGTCGCCCGGTCGATCAGCCGCAGCGTCTTCTCCTTCAGCTCGAGCGGGAAGCTCGACGTGCCGAGCTGGATCCCCGGGTACGACTTCGTCGGCCCCGGCTCCAGCGGCGACTCGTTGTGGTGCCAGTAGAGGAAGTTCAGCGACAGCTCGTTCATGAACGACGCGTTCGGCGTGTACGTGTCCCGGAGCTGCACGCTGTGCACCTGGTAGTTCGCGTTGATCCCCGAGCTCCGCGCACCCCGGTTGCCGTAGTTCGTCTCGCTGTCGTAGAACCGGCCGGCCCACGTCGCGTCCAGCGTGTGGCGCGTCCCCATCGGCGCCGTCAGCCGCAGTACGCCCGTGTGGTTCTTCGTCGGCGCCTTGAACGAGCCCGCGTACGCATCCCAGATCCCCGGGTTCACCGCCGGCCGCCCCGGCACCACCGCGATCGTGTTGTCCGTGCTCTGCCCCTCGTAGCTCCCCGCGAAGAACAGCCGGTCCTTCACGATCGGGCCGCGCAGGTTGAGCCCGAACTGCGCCCGCGAGTAGTCCGGCCGGCTGAACCCGTCCGGGTTCGCGGCGCGCGCCTTCCGCTGGAACATGTCCAGCGCGTTCAGGTCGTTGTTCTGCCCGTAGGCGAACACCGAGCCGTGGAACTCGTTCGTGCCCCGCTGCGTCACCGCGCTGATCACGTACGCGCCGCCACGCGTGTACTCCGCGTCATACGGGTTCAGGTGCACGCGGAACTCGCGCATCGCCTCCTGCGGCAGCGGCGAACCCGTCTGCGGGATCCCGACCAGGTTGCCGTTGAAGAAGCTCTTCCACTCCGCGCCGTCGAGGTAGAAGTTCCAGAAGCGCAGGTCCGGCAGCGAGCCGACCGACGGCAGCGAGCGCCCCGCCGTCGGCGCGTACGTCTTCACGCCCGGCACGATCGCCGCCAGGTTGATCGTGTTGCGCGTGTTCAGCGGCAGGTTCACGATCTCCGCCGTCACGACCGGCGTCGAGACGTCGTTGCGCTGCACCTCGAACACCGGCTCCTTCCGGTGCACCACCTCCACGCCCTCCACCGCGACCGCCGCCTGCTGGAGCTGGAAGTCGAGCGTCGCGCGCTGCCCGACCAGCAGCCGGATGTCCTGCTCCTGCTTTCCGTAGCCGAGCATCTCCACGCTCACGTGGTAGTCCCCCGGCGGCAGCCCCACGATCGTGTACGTCCCCTCCACCGTCGACAGCGCGCCCCGCTGCTGGTTCGTCTCCCGGTTCAGCACCGCCACCTGCGCACCGGCCAGCGGCGCGCCGTCCGGACCCGTCACCCGCCCGTGCAGCGTGACCGTGTTCTGTGCCTCCACCCTCGCGGCGCCGCCCAGCAGCGCCAGCAGCGCCAGACCCACTACCGCCCGACACGCGCCGGCCAGCCGAGCCCCGCTCCGCGCCAGCCGGGACATGGGTGCTCTCCTCAAGGCCATCGAATCGACCTCCCATGAAAGTGGCCCCGGCGCAACCGGCGCCAGGGCAGGCGTAAGCACACGACAGACAACGAGTTGCGTAGTGTCGCGTCGCCTCAGCGATGCGCCTCCTTTCGGAAGACCAGGATCGTCGCGCCGCCCGCCGGCAGCCGTAGCTCCACCGGCGTGCGGCCGTCCGTGAAGCGGCCGAAGCGGCCGCGCCCATCCTCGGAGATCCGCTCGATCGTCCCGCCGCCGGCGAGGCCGTACGCCGGGGCGTCGACGTCGAAGCTCACCGTCACGGGCTCGTCCACGATGCTCGCGACGGCGACGGCGATGCTGCCGTCGCGCGCGCGGAACGCGCCGGCGATCGCCGCCGGGTAGCGTCCGCGGGAGACCTGCGGGCCGCCGCGCTGGGCCGCGTAGATGGAGACGCGCGAGAGGTCCACATCCACGACAGACACCCGCAGCTCGGGCGGCCGGACGAACTCGCCGTAGAGCAGGTAGTCGAGCGCGCGCGCCCGGAGCCGCGCCAGCCGCATCATGTACGCGGTCTCCCGCGGCCGCTCGGTGAGCTGCGACGCGCGGAAGTTCGCGATCGTCGGCTGGAGCCCCCAGACGAACGCCCGCGCCTGCTCGAGCTGGAATTGTCTACGGAAGCGGGTGTCGAGAAGCTTCAGCGGCTCGGCCGGCGCCGTCGCCGCCGGCCACAGCTCGTCGTAGGGCGGCATGACGAGCGAGGAGTAGTTGCCGTACGTCACGCCGTAGTCGTGGTAGACGGCCTGGAACAGGGGGATCGGGTCCCAGCCGCTGTTCGGCGCCGTGTAGCGCTCCTGGCTCACCTGGAGCGTGAGCATCAGGTCGAGCGCCGGCAGCCACGCCTCCCCGGCGCCCTCGCCCGCCAGGAGCACCGGGCGGCCGGGCGCGGCGTTCTCGCGGATCTGCGCGGCCAGCTTGCGGAACCCGCCGATCCAGTAGTTGCCGCCCCCCACCGGGTGGCCGTGCGTCGGATCCCAGCACACCAGCGACAGGACCGCCTGGTCCATGTAGATCCCGTCGACGCCGTACAGGTCCAGCACCGTGTCGGCGATGCCGGCGTACTTCGCGCGCCAGAACGGCGTCGTCACGTCCATCGTCGCGCAGCGCTGCGGGTCGAAGATGTTGTACGTCTCCTCCCGCACCGACCCGTCGCGCTCCTTCACCGCCGCGCGCGCCGCCTCCGGCCCCCAGCTCGGCGTCCCCGTGCACCACAGCCGCTGGTTCATGTAGACCATGGCGTGGAGCCCGGCCGCGTGCGCCGTCCGCACCGCCGCCACGAACGAGTCCACCCCCTCGCGCGGCGGCAGGTAGTCCGGGAAGCTCGTGTCGTAGGGGCCGTGGTGCCACCAGTGCCAGTAGATGCTGACCGGCAGCCCGAGCGCCTTCTCCAGCGCCAGCGCCGGCGGCACCACGCCCGGCGAGCGCCCGCGGTTCCACACCCACATCCCCGTCTCGAGCAGCCACTGCGGGACGAGCCCGCGCTTCAGCCGGCTCTCCCGCGCCCAGACCTGCCTCGTCCCCCACGCCCGGTACCGCTCGGCCGCCGTCAGCCAGTCGCCCTGGAACGTCCCCACGACCGCCGCGTACGGCATCGCCCAGTGCGCCTTCGGCGTCGCCGGGTCCGGGAGCGGGTGCACCAGCTCGTAGCCCCGCGCGCCGCCCGGCTCGCCCCACACCGCGAACGTCTTCCGGTAGGCGAGCGTGTCGTCCGAGGCCGCGTACAGCCCCGCGCCGCCGCGCCGGTACAGCGCGACCATCTGGAGCGACATCGTCCCCGGATACGCCCACTCCAGCCGCGCCCCCTTCCCATCCTCGCCCGCGAGCAGCGCCGACGGGTCGCGCGCCAGCGCGCCCATCCAGCGCGGCACCGCCAGCTCCTCCCCCGCGCCGAGCGCCGGGATCCCCGTGATCCGGGGGAAGCGCACCTGCTCGATCCCGAGCGTCCCCGCGGAATCGACCGCGAGATGCCACGACGACATCGGCTCCGCGCCCTCGAGCCGCACCGTCGCCACGACGCGCAGCGCCGGCGCCGCCGCAAGCCCGAAGTCCCGCCACTCGAGCACGACGCCCGGCTCCGCGCCGGGCAGCCGCCGCCACGCGAAGCTCCGCGCCGACGCCGGCCCGAGCGACGAGTCCGGCAACCCCGGCACGTCCAGCAGCCAGAGCCGCTGCGCGCCGCCCGCGCCGACGAAGCGCTGCCCCGTCCGCCGGTCCGTCAGATCCACGAGCGCGCCGGTCCGCGCATCGAAGCCGAGCCGGATCCGCGCGTTCTCCAGCCACACCGTGTCCGCGGCCACACGCCCGGCGTGGACGTTCGCCGCACCGTTCCGCGTCGGCGCCGCACCCCGCGCGACGCTCCCCGCCGCCGGCGCCGCGCCGACGGTGCGTCCCGTCAGCGCCGCACCGGGCGCGGCGTTCCCGGCCAGCGCTCCAGCGGCCGCGGCGCTTCCCGCCAGCGCCAGCGCGCCGGCGACGACCCCGGTTCTCCAGCGGCGCACACGTGGTCGCATACGGTCCTCTGTCCGGCCCGCAACGAGCCGGTCGGGTGGGACGCCGCTCCTCCGAGCGCCGCGTCCGTGCTCATGTTGTCATGGGAAGGCCCGGTAGCCCGCGTGAAGATGGATCGCGTCGATCCGGACGGCAAGCCGGGCCGACGGGTGTGACCCGGCGCCGGAACGAGCGCCACCGACGTCCGCCCCCTGACCCCAGCCCCGGTTCGCCGCGCGCGCGCCCGGCCGTCTCGCGGTGTCGCCTGGCGGTCCCCCGCCTACCCGATCTCCACCGCCGCCGCCCGGGCCGCCGACTCCAGGATCGCCTCCTGGATCTCGACGACGTGCAGCGTGCGCGCGCCCGACGTGGCCGGCTCCGGGCCGCCGCGCACCGCGTCGAGGAACGCGAGGAGCGACCGGCGGAACGCGCCCTCGAGGCGGCCGTCGACCTCGGTCGCCGTCTGCGGGCCGGTGAACGTGATGCTCATCCCGCCGCTCGCGCCGTAGCACTCGACCTGCCGGCCGCGGCTCTCGAAGTGGAGCATCCCGGCGTCGCCTACCACGACCATGCGGTCGACCGTGACGCTCGGGTAGGAGTTCGGCAGGATCCAGGAGGAGTGGAAGCTGGCGACGGCGCCGGTGTCGTACTCGACGAGCGCGTCCACGCCGTCGGCCGCGGCGATGCCGAGCGCCTCCAGCGCGCCGCGCCGCTCGACGGCCGTCACGCGCCACGCCCGTCCGCCCACGAACCACGTCACCAGGTCGATGTCGTGGCTCGACATGAAGAAGATCGGCGACGTCGCCGCCGCCCACTGGATCATCCGCGTCGGCACGTGGATCGTGTCCTGCTTGCTGGACTGGATCAGCGCCGGCCGGCCGATCGCGCCCGCGTCGATCCGCTCCTTCATCCATGCGTACTCCGGCACGCCGCGCTGGCTGTAGTTGACCTGGAGCACGCGCCCGCGGCGCTCGGCCTCCGCCACCATCGCGCGCGCCTCCGCCAGCGTCGTGGCGAGCGGCTTCTCCACCAGCACATGCTTCTCCGCCGCGAGCGCGGCGAGCACCGGTGCCGCGTGCAGGTGGTCCGGCGTCGCGACGGCGACGGCGTCGCACTCGACCTCCTCGAGGAGCCGGCCGAGGTCCTCGAACGCGCGTGCGCCGGCCGGCTCCGCCGCCGCCGTCGCCTTCTCCAGCGACGGGTCGGCCACGGCGACCAGCCGCGCACCCTCGATCTCGTGGAACGCGCGGGCGTGCCTCCGCCCGAGGATCCCGGCGCCGACGACGGCGACCCGTATCTCGCTCATGGTGGTCCTGGATTGCCGAGAGTGGATTCGATCCGGCCCCGCCTCAGCGCGCCGGCGCGACCGCGAGCAGGCTCAGCGGGTCGACGTCGATCCCGCCGTAGCGCGCCACCCAGTGGAGGTGCGGCCCGGTGACCCGCCCCGTCGCCCCGACGCGGCCGATGACCTGCCCGGCCTCGACCGTATCGCCCGGCGCCACGTCCGCCGCGCTCAGGTGGAAGTACCCGGTGACCAGCCCGCCGCCGTGGTCGATGTAGACCACGTTCCCCGCCAGGTAGAAGCTGTCCACCAGGGCGACGATGCCGCGTCCCGCCGCGCGCACCGGCTCGCCCACCGCCCCCGCGAAGTCCGTCCCCAGGTGCCGGCTGTCGACCGCGCCGTTGAACTCCCGCCCGTCGCCGAAGCCGCTGGTCACGCGTGACGCCCGCGGCCGCACGAACCCACTCCACAGCCGCGGCGTCGCGTGCGCCGCGCGCGCCACCGCCGCCGCCCGCTCGCGCTCGCGCTCGATCCGCGCTGCCGTCGCCGCGTCCGGCTCCCGCCCGAAGCGCGGCGCGACCGACAGCCGCTCCATCCGGTACTGCCCCGGCCTGATCGGCACCGCGACGCGCATCTCCCCCGCGCCGCCCCCCGCCGCGCCGGGCACCACCAGCCGCAGCGTGTCCGCGCCCGCCGCGCCGATGGGCACCGCCGCAAGCGCCTCCGCGCCGCCGCCGTCCGCCGCCGCGAAGTGCAGCGGCTCGCCGGCGAAGCTCCCCTCGAT
>JADGGV010000157.1 GCA_019689775.1 Gemmatimonadota bacterium | reverse complement strand
CTCGGCGCCCGGGCGCGGCCCCCCCGGCGGCGCGGCGCCCCGCCCCCCCCCCCCCCCCCCCCGCTGCGCATCCGCGAGCGGGATGATCGCGTCGTCGGCGCCGGCCACGACGAGCGCCGGCACCTCGATGGTGTGGAGCATCGGCGTCGAGTCCGGCCGCTCGGCCATCCCCTCCAGCGCGGCGGCGACGGCCTCGGGGGACGCCGCGCGCATCATCGCGCGCAGGCGCTCGACCAGATCGGGCTTTTGGCGCCGCGTCGCCTCCGGGAGCAGACGCGGGATCATCGACTCGATCAGCGCGGCGGTGCCTTCGCGGCGCACACGCGCGGCGTCCTCGAGCCGAGTCGCGCGGGCGGACGGCGTGTCCGCGCTGGCCCGGGTGTTCGCGAGCACGAGCGCGCGGACCCGGGCGGGGTGGCGGCGCCAGAGCGCCAGCGCGATGTAGCCGCCCATCGACAGCCCGCAGACGACGGCCCGACGCAAGCCGAGCTCCTCGAGCAGCGTGACGAGACGGTAGGCGAGCCCGTCCATGGTGAGCGGCCCGGCGGCATCGAGCCGGGACGCGCCGAAGCCCGGCAAATCGGGCGCGATAAAGCGCCAGCCGTCCGGCACGGCGCGGAGCTGCTCCTCCCACAACGCGCTGGAGAGAGGAAAGCCGTGCACCAGCAGCACGGCCTCGCCACGCCCGCTCTCACGCCATTCCATTGTCAAGGGGGTAGCCCTACCGGGCCAGCTCGTACATCAGGTGCAGGGTGTCGTCCTCACCGAGCAGCCGCCGCAGTCCGTGCAGGTGCCGGAGGTGCTCGGCGAACGCCACCCGGCCCTCATCCTCGGTCCCTCCGTACCACACCTTGCGGAGGAAGTAGCTTTCGCTTTCCTGGAGGGCGTGTGCCACCCTGGCGGAGCGGGCGACCTCGTAGAGGACGCTTTCGATCGTGGGGCGGAACAGCCGGCGCATTCCCCACGTCCGCGTTCGGAGCGTCTCGCTTCCCCGGACGATGACCACCGTCCACTCGCCGCGCCCCCTGTAGCGGGTCCCGGGATCGAGGTAGAGGCCCCGGGACCGCGCCCACGAGCGGATCCGTCGCAGTGCCGTTGCTCTCATGCCTCCGTCCGCGTCGCCTCGGTGAACATCCGAATGCGCCGGGGCCCGGTCGGCGCGGGCTCAGATCCCGAGCGCCGAGCGAATGATGGGGTCGATGCGGTCGGGGGACCACGGTGGGTCGAAGGTGAGCTCGATCTCGGCGGTGTCGATCCCCTCGAGGGCCTCGACGGCGGCCTTCGCCTCCTCGACGATCTGGTTGCCCGCCGGGCAGAACGGGGTCGTGAGCGACATCGTGACCCGGGCGTGCGAATCCTGGATCTCGATGCCGTAGACGAGCCCGAGCACGACGACGTCGAGGTTGAGCTCGGGGTCCTTCACCTTCCGCAGCGCCTTGCGGACATCCTTCTCGCTGACCATTGGTCCTCCGTGGCCGCCGGAACGCGCGCGCCGACCTGCACGTGGGCGTCGCGTCCGGGTACCGCAATCTAGGCGGCGCGGCGGTCAGCCGGTAGGCCGCGGGCGGCCAGGCCCGGCGCGTTGACAGCGGCCCGGCGCGGGGGCTACGCTTCTCCGACCTTCGACGAGGGTATGCGGATGCACGTCACGATCGTCTATTGCGGGATGTGAAGCTATCTCCCCCGGGCCTCCAGGCTGGAGGCACAAATCCGGGCGGAGTTCCCCGGCGCCGAGGTCGAGCTGATCGAATCGTCCGGGGGCGTCTTCGAGGTCTCCAAGGACGGCGAGTTGATCTACTCCAAGAAGCAAACCGGCCGGCATCCCACATGGGACGAGATCCGGGAGAAGCTGGCGTGAGCGCTCGGCCGATTCGCCGCATCGCGATCAACACGGGCGGCGGCGATGCTCCGGGGCTGAACGCCGTCATCCGTGCGGTCGTCCTCGCGGCCACCCAACGCGGCTGGGAGGTCTACGGCATCCGCAAGGGCTACGGCGGCCTACTCGGGGACGACGTGATCGTGCCGCTCGACCGCCAGGCCGTGCGCGGCATCACCCATCTCGGCGGCACGATCCTCGGCACGACGAACCGCGGCAACCCGTTCGAGTGGGCGGTCGAAGGACCTGACGGCAAGCTCGTCGCGATCGACCGCTCGGACGAGGTCGTGGAGGCGTTCCGGCGCCACGGGCTCGATGCCCTGATCGCCGTGGGCGGCGACGGCTCGCTCCAGATCGCGTGCCGGCTGATGCAGAAGGGGGTCCCGGTCGTCGGCGTGCCGAAGACGATCGACAACGACCTGGCGGTGACGGAAGTCACGTTCGGCTTCCAGACGGCCGTGCAGACCGCGACCGAGGCGCTGGACAAGCTGCACTCCACCGCGGAGAGCCACGAGCGGGTGTTCCTCGTCGAGGTGATGGGGCGGCACACGGGGTGGATCGCGCTGGAGGCCGGGATCAGCGGGACGTGCGACGTAATCCTGATCCCGGAGATCCCCTACGACATCGACCGGGTGTGCGAGAAGATCCAGGCACGCTACGCGGAGGGGCGCCGCTTCGCCATCGTCGTGGTGGCGGAAGGGGCTCGGCCGCGCAACGGTCAGGTCACGCTCGTCGAGGAGGCGCAGCCGGGGCACGCCGCCCGCTACGGCGGAATCGCGGAGCGGCTGGCGCGCGAGATCTACGAGAAGACCGGGCGCGAGACACGGTCGCTCGTGCTGGGCCATCTTCAGCGCGGCGGCTCGCCGATCGCCTATGATCGCTACATCGGCCTGCGCTTCGGCGGGGCCGCGGTGCGGCTGGTCGAGGCAGGCGCGTTCGGTCAGATGGTGGCGCTCCAGAACGGCGAGGTCGTGGCCGTGCCGATCGAGAGCGCCGTCGCCGAGATCAAGCGCGTCGACCCGAACGGCGACGCGGTCCGCACCGCCCGCGAGATGGGCGTCTCCTTCGGCGACTGAGGTCGCGGCCGGCGGCGTACTCGCGCCGCGGGCCGTTCGCCGCCGCGGCACCGGCGCGGCCGCCATCGCCGATCCCGTTCGCTCAGCCGTATGCGCCCCCGTCCTCAACACACGACTCCGATGACGATCCCGGCCCGGCTCCGCTTCGCCGCCACCCTGCTCGCCGCCCTGCTTCCGGCCGCCGCCGCGGCACAGGCGCCGCCGGCGTTCGACCTGTCCGTGTCGAACATCATGCGCGGCCCGGAACTCGTCGGCGATCCGCCGCAGCAAGTGGGGTGGTCGGATGACGGACGCTGGATCTTCTTCCGCTGGAAGCCGGGCGGCCGCCCGTGGTCGGAGGAACCCGCGCTCTACCGCGCGTCCGCCGCCGGTGGCGCGCCGGAGCGGCTCTCCGACGCGGCGGCCGATTCGCTGCGCGTCCTGGCGCTCCCCGGTGACATCTCCGCCGATCGGCGCTGGCGCGTGAGCGCGTACCGGGGCGATCTCTACCTCGTCGACCGGCGCAGCCTCGCCGTGCGGCGCCTCACCGACACGCGTGCCCCGGAGTCGGACCCCGTCCTCGCGGCCGACGGGCGGACCGTCTACTTCCTGCGCGGCGGCGACGGGCCGGCCAACATCTTCGCGCTCGACCTCCGCGACGGCGGCCTGCGCCAGCTCACGGACCTCCGCGCCGGTCCCGCGCCCAAGGAGGAGAAGGCGGAAGGCCAGCGCAAGCACCTGGAGGACGAGCAGACGAAGCTGTTCGAGCACCTGCGCCTCGAGGCGGCCCGGAAGGCGCACGAGGACTCGCTCGCGAAGGCGCGTGAGGCGCGGCAGCCGAAGACGACGTACCTGGAGCGGGACGAGCGGGTGCTCGGCCTTGCGGTCGAACCCTCCGGCCGCTGGGCCGTCGTCGAGATCGGCAAGCCCGCCAAGGACGCGCGCAAGGCCATCGTGCCGGACTACGTCACGCTCTCCGGGTACACCGAGACGAAGGAGGTGCGGACGAAGGTCGGCGACGCCGAGGAGGAAGGGCGGCTCGCCCTGGTCGAGCTCGGCACCGGCGCGCTCACGTGGATCGACCCCGCGCCCGGCGCGCCGGCCGCGGACACGGCGGATCGGCCACGCCACGGCCGGTTCGCGACGGTGCGCTTCCTGGGCTGGGCGCCGGCGCCCGAGCGGGGCAAGCCGGCGCGCCCGGCGCTCGGCCTGGTCGCCTCGGTCTCCTACGACTACAAGGACCAGTGGCTGGGCGTGCTGGACCCGACGACGGGTCGGGTCACCGACGTCGCCCACGACCACGACGACGCCTGGATCGGCGGGCCCTGCGAGACGTGGGCGGCGCGCTGCGCCGGCTGGCTGCCGGATGGGCGCACGATCTGGTTCCTGAGCGAGCGCGACGGCTTCTCGCACCTCTACGAGGTCGGCGCGGACGGACAGGCGCTCCGGCAGCTCACGAAGGGGCCGTGGGAAGTCGTCGCCGCCGTCGTCTCCCCGGCCCGCGACCGGTTCTTCCTCACGACCAGCGAAGGCTCACCGTTCGAGCAGCACGTCTGGACGATGGCGCTCGACGGCGGTCCGCGGACCCGCATCACCCCGGTCGACGGCGTCGATGACGCCGTCGTCGCACCCGACGGCAAGCGCGTCGCCATCATCCGCTCGCTCGCGAACCGGCCGCCGGAGCTGTTCCTGGCCGAGGCGAAGGCCGGCGCGCCGCTCCGTCAGATCACGACGTCGCCGACGGCCGAATGGCTGTCGTATCACTGGATCGTGCCGGCGATCGTGACGTTCCGCGCGCGCGACGGCGTCGAGGTCCCCGCCCGCATCTATCGCCCCCGCGACGTCGGCGCGCGCCCCAACGGCGCCGGCGTCATCTTCGTCCACGGCGCCGGCTACCTCCACAACGTGACGCGCGGGTGGTCGACGTACTTCCGCGAGTACATGTTCCACCACCTCCTGGCGTCCCGCGGCTACACGGTGCTGGATATCGACTATCGCGGCTCGGCGGGGTACGGGCGCGACTGGCGCACCGCCATCTACCGCCACATGGGGGGAAAGGACCTCACGGACCAGCTCGACGGACTCCGCTACCTCGCGGAGCACGAGGGCGTCGATCCCGCCCGCGTCGGCATCTACGGCGGATCGTACGGCGGGTTCATCACGTTGATGGCGCTCTTCACCGAGCCGAAGGCCTTCGCCGCCGGCGCCGCGCTGCGCGCCGTGACCGATTGGGCGCACTACAACCACTGGTACACGCACCGGATCCTGAACCTCCCGCAGGGCGACACCCTGGCCTACCGCCAGTCCTCGCCGATCTACTTCGCCGAGGGGCTCGAGCGGCCGCTCCTGATCGCCCACGGGATGGTCGACACCAACGTCCACTTCCAGGACGTCGTGCGGCTCGCGCAGCGCCTCATCGAGCTCCACAAGAGCAACTGGGAGATGGCGGTCTACCCCGTCGAGAACCACGGCTTCGTCGAGCCCAGTTCGTGGAGCGACGAGTACCGTCGGATCCTCGCGCTGTTCGACACATACCTGTCCGCGAACGGGCGCTCCAGGGCGGACGGCAGCTAGCTCGGCCGCCAGCGACCGCGCCGGCTCCCCGAGCCCCGGCTCGTCGTCCGCTTCGTCGCCTCCCTCACCCCGGACGCGGCGCCGGGGCTGCGCGCCTTACCCCCGCGGTGTGAACGCTCGATCCCGCCGGCGCGGCCAGCACTGTCCGCGCCCCCCTTCTCCGGGTTGCGGCCACGCTCGAGGAGCCGATCGACCGTGCCTGGACCGCGGGTGTACGCCGGGAGCGCCAGCCGAACGTCGCCGTCGTAGGCCTCCAACGGCTTCCGCTCACAGAAAAGCCCCCGGCCGGTGCGAGACCGGCCGAGGGCCAGGCGGGTCGTCGAGCCGCGCGGGTTCGGGTCGCGGCGATCCGACCGCTTACTCGGGGAACGTGATCCGGCGAGCGCTGTCCTCGGTGGGCGGCGCGCCGGTGATCAGCTCGATGAGCGCCTCCATCTCCTTGCCGACCCGGCGGATCCGCTCGCGGATCGTGAGCACGTGGGCGTAATCGAAGTAGGCGACGACGGCGTCCTCGGCCCCCACGTACTGCTCGAGGATCGTCTCGTCCATGCGGGCGCGGAGCGTCTCGAGGATGAGATCGACGGCGCGGCAGAGGCTGCGCTGCTCCGCGAGGGTGCGTACGTCGAGATCGCCGGTGAGGCGCGGCAAGAGGGCCTCGACGTCGACGATTTCCTGCGGCGGCGCGACGACGCCAGCACCGCCCACCGCCGCGGTCTGGAGCGTCCGCTCGGCTCCGGCAGTCAGCGCGGCGAGTTCCTCGAACGAGCACCGGACCAACACTTCGAACCCCCTTCGAATCGCGGGTCGGCTCCACGCCGCCCACTGAAGCATACACCCGTCGTCAAGCAACGTTTTGCAAGGCGTGTTCCGGACACCCGCAGTCGGGGCGGCCGTCGGGATCACGGCGCCGAAGGCCGTGCCGGATCATCGTTTCCGCGATCGGGCAGCCGCGCGCCCACGGGGATCCGCGCCGTCTCGCCGTGCCGCAGTAGTGCAACATTTTCAGGGCGGAGCATCGCGCCCGCGGCCGCCTCGCGGAGCCGGCGCGGCGGCTCGAGCACGTCCTCGTCCGTCAGCCGGAACGTACCCCAGTGCATCGGCACGAGGATGCCCGAGCCCCCTAGATCTCCGTACGCCTGAACGGCCTCCTCGGGATTCATGTGCACCGCCCGCATGAACCAGCGCGGCTCGTACGCGCCGATCGGCAAAAGCAGCGCGTCGAACGGCCCGAGGCGGTCCCGGACCTCGATGAACCCCGGGAAGTACCCGGTGTCGCCGGCGAAGAAGACGCGGGCGCCGCACGCGCCGAACAGCGCAAAGGATGCCCACAGGCGATCGGCTTCGCGCAGTGGCGTGCGCCGCGTCCAGTGCTGCGCCGGTGCGGCATGGATCTCGAGGCGGCGCGCGCCGTCCTCGAGGACGGCGCGCTCCCACCAGTCCAGCTCCACCACCTCCACCCGGCGGCGCCGGAACCAGTCGCGGTAGCCGAGCGGCGTGACCCAGCGGAGCGCGACCCCGAACCGGTCGCGCAGTCGATCGACGGACGGCGCGTCCAGATGGTCGTAGTGGTCGTGCGAGAGCACGACGACGTCGACCGGGGGCAGCTCCTCCAGGCGGAGCGCCGGCGGAACCAGCCGCCTCGGCCCGGCCCACTGCACGGGCGACGCGCGGGCGCTCCATACCGGATCGGTCAGCACGTTCCAGTCGCCGACCTGAAGGAGGAACGTCGCATGTCCGATCCAGGTGACACGAAGCTCGCCGGCCGCGGCGCGGGGCCAGGCGACGTCGCTGGGGACGACCGGCAGCAGCTCGCGTGGCGGGTCCGGCGGCACGCCGTACCGAAGGCGCTGCCACTGCCAGCGCAGAGCATCGGCGAAGCGGTGTCGGTCGCCGCCGGCCGTCGGCCAGGGGTTGCGGAACCCGCCGCCGGGGGCGTGGTGGGACGCGGCGGTCATCGGTCGAGGAGGAAGGGGGCGAGGATCAGACCGGACACGAGATCGATCGCGGCGTGCGCGGCCATGGCGGGGTAGACGCTCCCCGTGGCGACCACCGGCGCGGCGAGGAGCGCGCCGAGGAGCGTGGCGCGCAGCGTGCCCGACAGGCTCTGGTACGCATGCAGCAGGCCGAAGACGAGCGAGCTGGTGAGGACGGCCGGGAGCAGGCCGCCGGCGGCGCGCTCCAGCGTGGCCAGCAGGAACCCGCGGAAGACGAACTCCTCCGTCAGACCGGCGGTGAGGGCGAGGAACGCGAAGCCCACCTTCTGCGGCGCGCTGACGGGAACGAGATACGCCACGGTGCGCGTCTCGCGCACCCTCATCAGCCGGGCCAGGACGAGGATCGCGAGCCCGCCGGCCGCGGTCCCGGCGGTCCAGCCGGCCGCCACGGCGAGCGGAACGGGGCGGATGCCGATCGTCGCGACGGAGATGTCGCTGGCGCGCGCGACGGCGAGGGCGGCCCCGGCGAGAGCCCAGAGCGCGATGGCCGAGCTGAGGTACAGGGCGCCGCGCGAGACCGCCTCGGGCGCGGCCTCGGCGACCCGCGCCTGCCACCAGGTGACGGGTGGCAGCACGACGAGGAGGAAGATGGTAAAGGCGCGAGCCGGGGCCGGCAGCCTCGGTGTGGCGGGGGGGGGGGGGGGGGCGGCCGCGCGGCCGCCCGGCCCGCCCCCGGGCGGCGCGCCCCCCCGCCC
>JADGGV010000156.1 GCA_019689775.1 Gemmatimonadota bacterium | reverse complement strand
CGTGGGCGGGACGGGTGCGGCGGCCGGCGGCGCTCGCGGCCGTCCGGAGATCCCCGACAGGCAGCGTCCGGTTTCCCGACAGACCGATGCGCGGGCGGCGGGCAGCTTTCGACCGCGCGAACCGCCGGGCTCGCGTCGGCGCCAGGGTGGGCGGCGGCTCCGGTGGGGTGAGGCGGCTTCGAGGAGGCGTGCGTGCGCATTCTGCTCGTCGAGGACGATCGGCGGCTGGCCGAGAACGTGGCCGCGCAGCTCCGCGCGGCGGGCTTCGCCGTGGACGTGGTCACGGGGGGTCGACAGGCGCTGGTCGAGGCGGCGGTGTTCCCCTACGACGTGATCGTCCTGGATCTGCAACTCCCCGACCTGGACGGCGTGGAGGTGTGCCGGGCGCTTCGCGCGCGCGGGGCGCCGGCGCGGATCCTGATGGCGACGGCGCGCGACGGCGTCGAGGACCGCATCGCCGGCCTGGAGACGGGCGCGGACGACTACCTGGTCAAGCCGTACTCGACGCGCGAGCTGATCGCGCGCATCCGCGCGCTGCTGCGACGTCCGGCCGAGCCGCTGCCGGCCACGCTCGAGGTGGGCGGCCTGGCGCTGGACACGGCGGCGCGCGAGGCGCGGCGCGGCGACCGGCGCATTCCGCTGACCGCCAAGGAGTTCGCGGTGCTCGAGTACCTGATGCGGAACGCAGGGCGCGTGGTCACCCGGGAGCAGATCAGCGACCACGCGTGGGACGCCAACTACGACCCGCTGAGCAACGTCATCGACGTCTACATCGCGCGGCTGCGGCGGAAGGTCGATGGGCCGGGCGAGGCGCCGCTGATCGAGACGGTCCGCGGAGCCGGCTACCGGCTCGCGGCGCCGGCCACGGGGCGGGTCGCATGACGATCCGGCTGCGACTCGCCGCGTGGTACGCGGGCTCGGTCCTCGCGCTCTTCCTGGTGACCGGGCTGATGCTGCGCATCACGCTGCGCGACGTGCTGGTGCGCGAGCATCACCAGGGCGCGGAGCGGTCGGCCGCGGTCGCGCGCGGCGTGTTCCGCGTCGAGGTGCCGGAGTACCGGACGACGCTGGCGGCGGTCGCGCACACGGCGGCGGAGCTGGTGATCCCGGACCAGGTGCTGGAGTTCGTGAGTCCGGCCGGGCGGGTGATCGGGCGCCAGGTGCGGCCGGGGCTGCCGGACGGCCAGCGGCTGGAGCCGCCGATCTACCGGGTGGAGCGGCCGCTCGACCCCGAGCTGGCGCCCGGCTGGACCGTGCGCGTGCAGGCGAGCCTGGCGCCGTACGAGCGCGAGCTGCGCCGCATCGACCACTCGCTCGTGTTCCTGATCCCGGTCACCGTCATCCTGGCCGCGCTGACGGGGTGGGTGCTCGCCGGGCGGACGCTGCGGCCGGTGGGCGAGATGGCGGCGGCGGCGGAGCGGATCACGCCGGCCACGCCGCAGGCCCGCATCCCGGTCGCGGACCCGCGCGACGAGCTGGGGCGTCTCGCACGGTGCTTCAACGACCTGCTCGACCGGCTCGCGCACGCGCTCGCGCAGCAGCGCAGGTTCCTCGCGGACGCGGCGCACGAGCTGCGCACGCCGGTGGCGCGCATGCTGAGCCAGGCGGAGCGGGGGCTGTCGACGGCGGCGACGGAGGACGCGCGGGCGGAGTCGCTGCGCCTGATCCAGGCCGACCTGGAACGCACTCGCTCGCTCGTCGACAAGCTGCTTCAGCTCGCGCGCGCGGATGCGGGCGAGCCGGCGCCGCCGCTCGCGGCCGGCTATCTCGACGACGTCGTCGCCTCCGGCATCCAGCCGTGGTACGCGGTGGCGGAGCGCGCCGACGTGCGCCTGGAGCTCGGGGAGCTGGAGGAGGCGCCCGCGATGTTGCACGCCGAGCTGGTCGAGCGTCTGCTTGGCATCCTGCTCGATAATGCGGTCCGCTACACGCCGCCCGGCGGGCGGATCGAGGTGAGCGTCGTGCAGGAAGGCGACGCCGGCGTCCTCGAGATCCGCGACACGGGGATCGGCATCCCGTCGGACGAGCGCGAGCGGCTCTTCCAGCGTTTCTTCCGGGGCCGTGCGGCGCGCGAGCGTGCGCCCGAGGGGAGCGGCCTCGGCCTCGCGATCGCGCGCTGGATCGCCGAGCAGCACGGCGCCGCGATCGAGGTGTCGAGCCCGCCTGACGGCGGCACCCGCGTGCGCGTCGTCTTCCCTGCCCTGGCGCCGGCCGGCGCTCCCGCACGCACCGCCGGTCTCGCCATCTCCCGTTCATAGAGCGTTCATCCGGGCGGGTTACCTTCCCGCCCATGAGACGCACCGCACTCGTCGCACTTGCCCTTTCGCTGGCCGGCCCGGCCGTCGCGCAGGAGCCGGCGGCGCCGCCGCTCACGCTCGAGCGCGCGCTGGAGCTGGCGCGCGCGCACGCGCCGGCGCTCCCGGTGGCCGCGGGTCGCGTGCTCCTGGCGGCGGGCGCCGCGCGCGAGCGTGCCGTGCCCGGCAACCCCGTCCTCGATCTGCGCCAGGAGAACGTGAACGGTCCGGGCAGCCTCGACCGCTTCGCCACGGTCACGCTCCCGCTCGACCTGACGTTCCGCCGCTCGGCGCTGCGCGCGGCCGGCCGCGCGCAGGTCGCGGCGGCGCAGGCCGACTCGGCGTCGACGCTGCGCGAGGTGGAGCGCAGCGTGGCCACGCTCTACTGGCGCTCCGCGCTGGCCGACGCGCTCGTCGAGGCCGCGGCGGCGCAGGACGCGGCGCTGGAGGAGATCGCCGCGTTCGAGGCCACGCGCCTGCGCGAGGGCGCGGTGGCGGAGGGCGTGGCGCTGCGCGCGCGACTCGAGGTCGAGCGCGCGCGGCTGGCGCTGGCCCGCTCGCGCGCCGAGGCGCAGCGCGCGCACGCCGCGCTGGCAGAGGCGATCGGGCTGCCGCCCGACCAGGTGCCGCACGCGGTCCCCCTCGCGCCCCCGGCCGCGGCCACGGACGGTGCCGGGGGCCAGGCGGCGGCCACGACCGCGCCGCCGCTGCCGCCGCTGGATGTCGCCGTGGAGCGCGCCCTCGCCGCGCGGCCCGAGGTCGAGGCGGCGCGGCGACGCGTCGAGGCCGCGCATCGCGGGCTTGCCGCCGAGTGGCGCGGCACGCTCCCCGACGTCGGCGTGCAGCTCGGCGCCCGACGGACGGGGACCGCGGCCGCCGGCGCCGTCGTCGGATTTGCGGTCGGGCTGCCGCTGCGCGACCGCGGCGAGGCCGCGCGCGCCCGTGCCCGCGCCGAGGTGGCGATCGCCGAAGCGGAGCTGGCCGCGGTGCGCCGCCGCGTGGAGGCGGAGGTCGCCTCCGCGCTCGACGTCTACCGCCGGCTGCTGGAGGCCGCGCCGGCGGAGCGCGCCGACCTGGCCGCGCGCGGGGCCGAGATCGCGCGCATCGCGCAGGCCGCCTACCGCGAGGGCGCGATCTCGCAGGTCGAGGTGCTCGACGCCCAGCGCGCCCACGCCGACGCGCGCGCCACCGCCGCCGCCTGGGCGGCCGAGCTGGCCATTGCCCGAATCGAGCTGAACCACGCCCTCGGGGCACCGATTGACGAGGAGAATCGATGAAGCGCCTGGCCCTGCCCGCGATCCTCGCCATCCTCGCCGGCTGCCGCGCCGACGCCGCGCCGCCCGCGGCGCCTGCCCCGCCCGCGGCTGATACGGCGGCCGCGGCGGCCGCAGCGGCGCCGTCCGCCGACACCGTGCTCCTCGGCGCGGAGGCGCTGAAGCTCGGCGGCATCCGCGTGGCGCCACTGCTCAGGGCGTCATGGCATGACGAGTGGCGCGCGCCGGGGCGGCTCGCGCTCGACCCGACGCACACACAGCCGCTCGGCTCGCTGGTCGAGGGGCGCGTCGTGCGCGTGCTCGCGCTCCCGGGCGACCGCGTGCGCGCCGGCCAGGTGCTGGCGACGCTGCACAGCCACGAGATGCTGGACGCGCTGGCCGCGCGCGCGGCGACGCAGGCGGCGCTGGCGCGGGCCGAGAACGAGCTGCGCCTGGCGACGAGCACCCTCGAGCGCGCCGAGCGGCTGTACGCCGCGAAGGCGACGTCGCTCGCCGAGCTGGAGCGCGCGCGCGCCGCGAGGATCGACGCCGAAGCGCAGCGCGACGCCGCGGCCGCCGAGGCCGAGCGCGCTCGTGAGATGGTCGCGCATCTGCGCGGGAGCGGGCCGACGCCTCCGGGCACGGAGCCGCACGAGGTCCTGATCCGCTCGCCGATCGATGGCGTCGTGGTCTCGAGGGAGGTGCAGCCGGGGCAGGTCGTGGTGGTCGGCGCGCCACTGCTGACGGTGAGCCGCATCGGCCGGCTGCTGCTCGTGGCTCAGCTCCCGGAGGGCGCGGTCGGCGCGGTGGGCCCGGGCGCCGAGGTGCGCTTCACCGTGCCGGCGTATCCCGGTCGGGAGTGGAGCGCGCGCATCGCCCGGGTCGCGCCGGCGATCGACCCGGCGACCCGCACGCTGGAGGTGCAGGCCGCGGTGGACGATCCGAGGGCCGAGCTGCGCGCCGAGATGTTCGCGACGGTACGCGTACAGGGCCCAGCCTCCGAGCCGGTGCCGGTCGTGCCGGCGGCCGCCGTCCAGGTCCTCGACGGCGACACGGTGCTGATCCGCGCGGAGCAGCGCGGGGAGGGGATGCACCTCCGGGCGGTACCGGTGCGGATCGGCCGGCGCACGGCGGACGCGGCGGAGGTGCTCTCGGGGGTGGAGGTCGGAAGCTGGGTCGTGGTCGACGGCGCCGCCGTCGCCCGGGCGGAGATCGTACGCCGGCGCGACGCCGGAAGCGAGCGATAGATGCGGACGCTGATCGCATTCGCGCTGCGCCAGCGGCTGTTCGTGCTGGGCGGCGTGCTGACGCTGGTCGGGCTCGGGCTGCTCGCGCTGCGGAGCCTGCCGTTCGACGCGTACCCGGACCTGACCGGCAACCGCGTCGAGGTCATCACGGTGGCGCCGGGCATGGCGGCCGAGGAGGTCGAGCGGCTGGTCACCTACCCGGTCGAGCAGTCGCTGATGGGGCTGCCGGGCGCGGAGGGCGTGCGCTCCGTCTCGAAGGCGGGGCTCTCGCTCGTGACCGTGCCGTTCCCCGACAAGATGGACATCTACTTCGCGCGGACGTTGGTGCAGCAGCGGTTGGCCGACGCGAAGGGCGCGCTGCCGGCGGGCATCGAGCCGCAGCTCGGCCCCGTCTCCACGCCGATGGGCGAGCTCTACCAGTACACGGTCTCGAGCGACTCGCTGACGCTCGCCCAGCTCAAGACGCTGCACGACTACATGATCCGGCCGCGGCTGCGCACCGTCCCGGGGGTCTCCGAGGTCAACTCCTGGGGCGGCTTCATCGAGCGCGTCGAGGTCGAGGTGGATCCCACGCGCCTCGCCTCCTTCGGCCTCACGCTCGAGGACGTGCACCAGGCGCTCGCGCGCAACAACCTGTCCTTCGGGGGCAGCTACGTCGAGCGCGCCGGCGAGCGCTACACCCTGCGCGGCGTGGGCCGGTTCGAGTCGGCAAGCGACGTCGCCCGCGTCGTGATCGCGGCCCACGCCGGCACGCCGGTGCGCGTCGGCGACGTGGGCACGGTCTCCCTCGGCGCGCTGCCTCGCCAGGGCGCGGTGACCAAGGACGGCACCGGCGAGGTGGTGAGCGGGATGGTGCTCAAGCTGAAGGGCGCCGACAGCCGCGTCGTCATCAAGCGCGTGAAGGAGCGGATGGCCGAGATCCAGGCGTCGCTCCCGGCGCACGTGAAGATCACGCCCTTCTACGATCAGACGGAGCTGGTCGGCCGCACCACGCACACCATCGTCAAGAACCTGATCGAGGGCGGCATCCTCGTGATTGCGGTGCTGTTCCTCTTCCTGAGGAACGTGCGCGCCTCGCTCGTCGTCGCCTCCGTGATCCCGCTGTCGATGCTGTTCGCGTTCATCGGGATGCGGGTCTTCGGCTACTCGGGCAACCTGATGAGCCTGGGGGCGCTCGACTTCGGCCTGATCGTCGACGCCTCGGTCGTCATGGTGGAGAACTTCATCCGCCACCTCGAGGCCGACCCGCGGGCCGAGGGGACCGGCCTCTTCCACCGCGCGGCCGTGCAGGTCGGCCGGCCGATCCTGTTCGGCATCGCCATCATCATGGCCGTCTACATCCCGATCTTCACGCTCGACGGGATGGAGGGCCGCATGTTCATCCCGATGGCGTTCACGGTCGTGACCGCGGTGCTCGGCTCGCTGCTGCTCGCCCTCACCTACGTCCCCGCGATCTCGGCCATGCTGCTGCGGCACACGCACGAGAGGCCGAGCCGCTGGATGGAGGCGCTGCGCGCGCGCTACGACGGCGCGCTCGCCTGGACGCTGCGCCGCACGCCGCTGGTCGTCGGCGCGAGCGTCGTCGCCATCGTCATCGCGGTCGGCTCGCTGACGCGCATCGGCACGGAGTTCATGCCGAAGCTCGACGAGGGCTCGATCCTCATCAACACGCGCCGGCTGCCGAGCATCTCGCTCGCCGACGCGACCCGCCTCTCGACGGCCGCCGAGCGCATCGTGCGCCGCTTCCCGGAGGTCGTGACGGTCGTCACGAAGGAGGGCCGTCCCGACCTGGCCACCGAGGCCATGGGCCTCTTCGAGGGCGACATGTACGTCATCCTGAAGCCGCGCGAGGAGTGGACGACGGCGCGCGACCGCGAGGGCCTGGTGGCGGCCTTCGACACGGCGCTGGCGCGCGTCCCCGGGCTCTGGGTCTCCTTCACCCAGCCGCTCGCCATGCGCCTCGACGAGGCCGAAAGCGGTATCCGCACCGACCTGGGCATCAAGGTGGTGGGCCCGGACCTCGACATGAACCGCAGCTATGCCGAGCGCATCCGGCGGATCGTGGCGTCCACGCCGGGCGCCGCGGACGTGGCGGTCGAGGTGAGCGAGGGGACCGGTCAGATCCGTATGACGGTCGACCGTGACGCGCTCGCACGCTACGGTCTCTCCGTCGAAGCCGTGCAGGGCGCCGTCGAGATGGCCATGGGCGACCGCGTCGCCACGGAGCTGGTGGACGGGCCTCGCCGCGTCGATGTCGTCGTGCGCTACCCGGAGGCGTACCGAAACGACCCGGCCGCGCTCGAGCGACTGACCGTGCGCGCGCCCGGCGGCGAGCTGGTCCCGCTCGGCGCGGTGATGCGCATCACCTCCGGCGAGGGGCCGGAGCTGATCGGCCATGAGGACGCGCAGCGCCGCACGCTCGTGCTCGCCAACGTGCGCGGTCGCGACCTCGGCGGCTTCGTGCGGGAGGTGCGCGAGCGCGTCTCCCGGGAGGTCCGGCTGCCGGCCGGCATGTTCCTCGAGTGGGGCGGCCAGTACGAGAACCAGCAGCGCGCTCTCGCCCGGCTGCGGATCGTCATTCCCATGGCGCTGCTGCTGATCTTCCTGCTCCTGTTCGCGCTGTTCCGCTCGGTGGCGCAATCGGCGCTGGTCCTGGCCAACGTGCCCTTCGCGCTGGTCGGCGGCATCGCGATGCTCTGGGCGCGCGGCCTCAACCTCAGCCTGTCGGCCAGCATCGGCTTCATCGCGCTCTTCGGCATCGCCGTGCTGAACGGCGTCGTGCTCGTCGAGCACCTGAACCACGTGCGGGAGCGGATCCCCGATCTGGGCGACGCCGTCCGCGCCGGCGCTGCCGACCGCCTGCGTCCCGTGCTCATGACCGCGCTCGTGGCCAGCCTCGGCTTCGTGCCGATGGCCGTGTCGACCAGCCCCGGCAGCGAAGTGCAGCGCCCGCTCGCGAGCGTCGTCATCGGCGGGCTGGTGACCTCCACCCTCCTCACGCTCTTCGTGCTGCCGGCGCTCTATCTCGCCTGGACGCGGTGGGCGGAACGGCACCCGGCCGAGGAGGATGATCTCGACGAGGAAGGCGCCGGCGTGCGGTCGCTGGCGACGGTGTGAGGGGGCGCCCGCCTCGCGAACCGCCGGCGACGGCCCCGCCGCGGGTGCCGAGCCGTCGGCGGGCTCCGGGATGGCGGGGAAACGAAAAACGCCGGAAGTGACGCTCTTGCGATCACTTCCGGCGATCGGGGCGCTCGGATTCGAACCGAGGACCTCCTGCTCCCAAAGCAGGCGCGCTACCGGACTGCGCTACGCCCCGCAGCCCGCGGGGAATCTCGCGGGGGCGTTCGAGGCGGGTCAAGTGGGGAGGGGGCGCGGGGCGTGGCCCGGCGATGGTGGTGGCCCGGATG
>JADGGV010000155.1 GCA_019689775.1 Gemmatimonadota bacterium | reverse complement strand
CACCCGCCCCGTTCACCGGCTCGCCCCCTCGTCCGCGCTCCCCCTCGGCACCCGGGTGTCCGGCCGGCCGGCTCATCGCGCCGCTCCCGCGAGCGCCCGCGCCACGGACTCGAACATGCCCCGGCCGTCCACCGAGCCGAGCAGCGGGTCGAGCGCGCGCTCGGGGTGGGGCATGAGGCCCAGCACGTTGCCGGCCTCGTTCACGATCCCGGCGATGTTGCGCGCCGAGCCGTTCGGGTTCGCCTCGCTCGTCGCGTCGCCGTGCTCGTCCACGTAGCGGAAGACGACGCGGCCCTCCGCCTCGAGCCGCTCCAGCACCGCGTCCTCGGCCACGTAGTTCCCCTCGCCGTGGGCGATCGGGATCTGGAGCACCTGGCCCGGCGCGTACGCCGACGTGAACATCGTGCCCGTCGTCTCGACGCGGACGTACACCGGCTGGCTGCGGTACTGGAGCGACGCATTGCGCAGCAGCGCGCCCGGGAGCAGCCCGGCCTCGCACAGGATCTGGAAGCCGTTGCAGATCCCGAGCGTCGGCCCGCCGCTCTCGGCGAACGCCCGCACCTCGCGCATGATCGGCGAAAAGCGGGCGATCGCGCCCGCGCGCAGGTAGTCGCCGAAGCTGAAGCCGCCGGGGAGGATCACGACGTCCGGCGAGCGGAGGTCGTGCTCGCGGTGCCAAACGTAATAGCTCTCGGCACCGAGCACCTCTTCGGCCGCCTTGTAGCAGTCGTAGTCGCAGTTCGAGCCCGGGAAGGTCACGATCGCGACGCGCATTTCACCTCTCGCTCAGCAGTTGGATGTCGTAGTCCTCGGTCACGGGGTTCGCCAGGAGCTGTCGGCACATGGCGTCCGCCCGCGCGCTCGCCGCCTCCGGCGTGGGCGCCTCCAACCGCAGGCGCACCAGCCGGCCGACGCGCACGTCCTCCACGCCCTTGAAGTCCAGCGAGCGGAGCGCGTTCGCCACCGCCTTCCCCTGCGGGTCCAGGATCCCCTGCCGGGGCGTGATCCGGACGTCGATCGTATAGACGCTCACTCCTCGTCCTCCCCTCGGGTTGCTCCGTCCGTCGGCCCGGCGGCGCCGCGGCGACGCCGCCGGCGACGAAACGGGTTCCGCCTCCGCCGGCGTCCCGGCGTGAGCTCGTCGTAGTCGATGTAGCGCAGCTCGGCGCCCGCCTCGTCGCCGCCCTCCACGTCGAGCAGCAGGTCCTCCTCCGGCAGCCGGTCGAAGAAGCCCAGCACCAGCGCCTTGAGCACGCCGTACGCGATGTAGACGACGAGCGCCGGGAAGAAGAACAGCCGCGGAATCGTGAACGCCGCCGCGAGGCACGCGAGCATGACCAGCCCGGTCAGGATCCCCTTCACCGAGCGCACGCCGAACTTCGGCACCACGGGATAGAGCACGTGGCTCATCATGAGGATGCTGATCACGACCATGAGCGCGGTCGTGATCTGCGGCCACGGCAGCCCCTGGAGGTTGTTGCGGAAGAGGTCCGTCTGCGTGAAGGGATAGAACGACGCCAGCGTCATCCCGGCGGCCGGCGACGGCAGCCCGTGGAACGCCACCTTCGCGTGCCCCGCCTGCTCCACGTTGAAGCGGGCCAGCCGCACCACCGCGCCGGTGATGTAGAACCACGCCGCCACCCACGCCCAGTGCTCGCGCGCCAGGAACAGGTGGTACATGATGAACGCCGGCGCGACGCCGAAGCTGATCGCGTCGACCAGCGAGTCCAGCTCCTCGCCGAACTTGCTGCCGGTCTTCGTGACGCGGGCCACGCGCCCGTCCATCATGTCGGCGACGCCGGCCATGATGATCAGCCACGCCGCCAGCTCGAACGCGCCGCGCGACGCCGAGACGATCGCCCAGACGCCGAAGAAGAGGTTCCCCAGCGTGAACGCGTTCGGGATGATGATGACGCCGCGCTGGAGCCGCGTGTTCAGCCGTGTGCTCACCGGCTCACCCCCGCACGAGGACCGCGACGACCAGCGCCGCGGCGGCCAGGCCGTACCCACCGAGCCAGAGCGGCCAGCTCCCGACCGCCACGGCCGCCGCGAAGCACGCCACCGCCAGCGCCAGCGCCGCCGCGCCGAGGAGCGAGGCGCCGGCGACCATCCCTCACGCCTCCTCCGTGGCGCCGTCCGGCGCGCCGTACGCCTCCAGCTCCACGCCGGTAAGCCGGCGGAACAGGTCGCGGTAGCGCGCCGACGTCGCCGCCACGACCTCGGCGGGGAGCGGCGGCGGCGGCGGCTCCTTGTTCCACGCGCCGCGCGCGCTCAGCGCCTCGAGGTAGTCGCGCACCGGCTGCTTGTCCAGCGACGGCTGCGGCCCGCCCGGCGCGTACGTCTCGCGCGGCCAGAAGCGCGAGGAGTCCGGCGTCAGCACCTCGTCGATCAGCAGGATCCGCCCGTCCGGCAGCCGGCCGAACTCGAACTTCGTGTCGGCGATGATGATCCCGGCCGGCTCGGCCAGCTCGCGCGCCCGCTCGTAGAGCGCCAGGCTGCGCCGGCGCAGCTCCTCGGCGACGTCGGCGCCGACGATCCGCGCCAGCTGCTCGAACGTGATGTTCTCGTCGTGCCCGGTCGCGGCCTTCGTCGCCGGCGAGAAGATCGGCGGCTCGAGGCGCGCGCTCTCGCCCAGGCCGGGCGGCAGCGGCTCGCCCGCCAGCGTGCCCGTCTGCCGGTACTCCTTCCAGGCCGAGCCCGCGAGATACCCCCGAACCACGCACTCGACGGGGAAGGGGACGGTCCGCCGCACCAGCATGGAGCGTCGCGCCCACACCGCGCGCGTCGCCGCGAGCGCCGGCACCTCCTCCACGATCCGGTCCGGATCGACCGAGATCAGGTGGTCCGCGCCCAGCTCGCGCAGCCGCTCCAGCCACCACGCCGTCGCCTGCGTCAGCACCTCGCCCTTGTACGGGATCGGCTCCGCCATCACGACGTCGAAGGCGCTGATCCGGTCCGTGGCGACGACGAGCAGGCGGTCGGCGCCCACGGCGTAGACGTCGCGGACCTTCCCGCGCGCCGCGAGGGGGAACGGCAGCGCCGTCCGGGCGATCGCGTGTGGCGCCGTCATGCGCGCAGCTCCGGCACCGGCTCCTCCACCTGGTAGCGCGCGAGCACCGGCTCGACCTGCTCGGCCAGGAACTCCTCGACCTGCTGCGGCGCCCGCCCCACGTGGCGCATCGGGTCGAGCGCCTCCAGCACCTCCTCGCGGCTCAGCCCGAAGCTCGCATCCCCGGCGATCCGCTCCGCGAGGTCGTTCGGTCCGCCCTCCTTCACCCGCTCCGCCGCGGCGACCGAATGGCGTCGGATCCGCTCGTGCAGCGCCTGCCGGTCGCCGCCGCGCTTGACCGCCTGCATCAGCACCGGCTCCGTCGCCATGAACGGCAGCTCCTCCTCCAGGTGGCGGCGCACCACCGCCGGCCGCACGATCAGCCCGCTGGCGACGTTGTGCACCAGCAGGAGTAGCGCGTCCGTCGCCAGGTACGCCTCCGGGATCGCGATCCGCCGATTCGCCGAGTCGTCGAGCGTGCGCTCCAACCACTGCGTCGCCGCAGTGAACGCCGGATCCATGGTGAGCGTGATGACATGGCGCGCCAGCGCGTCGATCCGCTCCGAGCGCATCGGGTTGCGCTTGTACGCCATGGCGGAGGAGCCGATCTGCTCCTCCTCGAACGGCTCCTCTACCTCGCGCAGGTGCGCGAGGAGCCGCAGGTCGTAGGCGAACTTCGACGCCGATGCCGCGATCCCGGCCAGCGTGGCCAGGTACGCGTAGTCGCTCTTGCGGGGGTACGTTTGGCCCGTCACCGCGTACAGCCGCTCGAACCCCATCTTCTCCGAGATGCGGCGGTTCAGCGCCCGGACCTTCTCGTGGTCTCCGCCGAACAGCTCCAGGAAGGAGGCCTCGGTCCCCGTCGTGCCGCGCACGCCGCGAAAGCGCACCGTGGCGAGCCGATGCTCGACCTCCTCAAGGTCGAGGAGCAGGTCCTGGATCCAGAGCGTGGCGCGCTTGCCGACCGTCGTCGGCTGCGCCGGCTGGAAGTGGGTGTAGCCCAGCGTCGGCAGGTCCTTCCACCGGCGCGCGAAGGCCGCCAGCGCCGCGATCGCCGCCACGAGCCGGCGCCGCACGACGCCCAGTGCCGCGCGGTGCTGGAGCAGCTCCGTGTTGTCCGTGACGTAGGCCGACGTGGCGCCGAGGTGGATCACGCCGCGCGCCGCGGGCGCTGCCTCGCCGAACAGGTGGACGTGCGCCATCACATCGTGCCGGAAGCGCCTCTCGAGCTCGGCCGCGCGGGCCAGGTCCACGTCGTCGAGGTGCGCCCGCATCGCCTCGATGGCCTCGGCGGGGATCGGCAAACCCAGCTCGCGCTCCGCTTCCGCGAGCGCGAGCCAGAGCCGGCGCCAGGTCGGGAACTTGAACCCGGGGGAGAAGATGTGGCTCATCTCAGCCGAGGCGTACCGCCCCGTGAGCGGGTTCTGGTACGTCTCGGGTAAGGCGGGAATCGGTCGCTCGTCCGGCATCAGCCCACGTAGAAGGAGATGGACATCAACTGCCCGTCGCGCTCGATCACCATCCGGATCGGGCCGCGTCCCGCGAAGCGGCGTAGCAGCGTGGCCGCGTCGTCGGCGTTCTCGACGGGGTAGCGGTTGATCTGGACGACGACGTCGCCTTCTTGGAGGCCGATGTTACGTGCGTTCTCCGAGAGGTCGACGATCAGCGCGCCGCGCGGGCTCGCCAGCCCGCGCTCCGCCTGGATGCTCGGCGTCACGGTCACGAACTCGAAGTCCGAGAGCGCGCGCACGCGTTCGGCCGTCATCGACGGCAGGTCCCGCGGTACGACCGTGAAGGCGAGGCCGGGCGCCGTGGCGCCCGCCGTGATCACCAGCGGCTGGCCCACGCGCGCGTCCAGCACGCGCGCCTCCCAGTCCAACGCGGTGCGCACCGGCCGGCCGCCGACCGCCGAGACGATCATCCCTTCCTTCAGCCCCGCGGCCGCGGCCGGCGAGCCGGGCGCGACGTGCGAGATGCGGACGTAGCGCGGCTGCCCCCACGCCCGCTCGGCCGGCTCCTCGACCTCCAGCCCGATCCACGCGCGCCGCACGTGGCCGTACGCCAGCAGGTCGCCCACGATCCGGCGCGCGCGGTTGATCGGGATCGCGAAGCCGAGCCCCTCGCTCCCGCCGCTCTGCGACAGGATCGAGGAGTTGATGCCGACCACCTGGCCGAGCGCGTTGACGAGCGCCCCACCCGAGTTCCCCGGGTTGATCGCCGCGTCCGTCTGCACCATGTCCAGGTAGTAGCCTCGGTCCTCGCCCGAGCCCTGCCCGCCGCCGATGATGTTGCGGTCCACGCCGCTCACCACGCCCGCCGTGACGGTCGGCTCCGTGTTCGATAGCAGGTAGCCGAACGGATTGCCGATGGCGACGACCCACTCGCCGATCATGAGCGAGTCCGAGTCCCCGAGCGGCGCCACCGGCAGGTCCCGGCCGTCGATCCGGATCAGCGCCAGGTCCGTGACCTCGTCGACGCCGAGCACTTTCCCGCGGAACTGGCGCCCGTCCGGCAGCGTCACGACGACCCGGTCGGCGCCGCGCACGACGTGCTCGTTCGTGAGGATCAGGCCGTCCGCCCGGATGATGACCCCCGAGCCGAGCCCCTGCACCTCGCGCTGCGCACCCGGTGGCAGGAAGAAGCCCTCGAAGAACGTCCGCGGCTGCACGGTCTCGCGCCGCGTGACGTTCACGCTCACCACCGACGGCGCCACCCGGCGCGCGGCCTGCACGATCGCCGTCGTGCGCGAGGCCGTGATCTCGGCCTGCGTCTGCGCCGGCGCGAGCCCGCTCTCCTGCGCCACCGGCGGCTCCCAGCGCGCCTGCGCCGCCGCCGGCGCCGCCTCGGCGACGTCGGGCTCGCCCCGCACGCCCGGCGGGGCGTGCCCCGCCCACACCGCCGCGGCGAACGTGACGGCCAGAATGCACCCGGGCACGAGCAGGCGACGCACGTTCACGTCAGATCCCCCGTCGATCCTTCGGCAGCTTGTTCCAGTCGGCCAGGAAGCTCTCCAGCCCCTTGTCCGTCAACGGATGGTCGAAGAGCTGGAAGAGCACCTTCGGTGGCACCGTGGCCACGTCGGCGCCGAGCAGCGCCGCTTGCACGATGTGGTCCGGGTGCCGCACCGACGCCACCAGCACCTGCGTCGCGAACGCGTAGTTCTGGTAGATCTGGATGATCTGCTCCACGAGGAGCATCCCGTTCGAGGAGATGTCATCCAGCCGGCCGACGAACGGCGAGATGTAGGTGGCCGCGGACTTGGCCGCGAGCAGCGCCTGCGTCGGCGAGAAGCATAGCGTCACGTTCACCTTGATCTCTTCCGCGCGCAGCTTGCGGCACGCGGCCAGCCCGTCCGGCGTCAGCGGCACCTTGACGACGATGTTGTCGGCGATCTTCGCCAGCTCGCGACCTTCGCGCAGCATCTCCTCCGTCGAGGTGGCCACGACCTCGGCGCTGATGTCGCCCGGCACGAGCCGCGTGATCTCCCGCAGGATCTCCCGCGGATCGCCCTCCGCGCCCGCGGACCGGGCCAGCAGCGTCGGGTTCGTCGTCACGCCGTCGATCAGGCCGGCGTCGACGGCGCGCCGGATCTCGCCCAGATCCGCGGAATCGATGAACAGCTTCATGGCTCCTCCCGTTGCCGGCGCGTCGGGGGCGGCGCGAGCGCGACGGCTCGCGCGCGGCCGACCGGCACGCCTCAGTAGACTACCCCCGTGAGAAACAATCCTTCCGGTGGCGCCGGCGGCGACGTCTCCACCCCGGGCTCGTTCGCCAGGAGTCGGACCATATCGTCGACCGGCCTCCGCCCACGCGCCACATCCACCATCGTGCCAACGAGATAGCGCACCATGTGGTGAAGGAAGCGGTTCGCCCGGATCTCCAGCAGGAAGCCCGCCTCCCACTCCCGCCACCGGGCCAACTCCACCGTGCAGCGCTCGCCGCGCTCCGGCTGGCCCGCCTTCGCGAACGCGCGGAAGGAGTGGTTGCCGACGATCGGCTCGGCGGCCCGCGCTAGCAGCTCGGCGTCCAGCGGTTCCGCCAGCGCCCAGCAGAACGGGCGCAGGAACGGCGAGCGCGCGTGCTCCGCCGTGCCGACGCGATACTCGTACACCCGCGCGACGGCGTCGTAGCGGGCGTGAAACCCGAGCGGCACCTCGTCCGCCGCGGCGACCCAGATGTCCCGGGGCAAAATGGCATTGAGCGCCCGCCGCACCGCGGCGGGCGCCCATTTCCCCGGCATCAGCGCCGACGCGACCTGGCCGGTGGCGTGGACGCCGCGGTCGGTGCGCCCGGCCGCGATGACCCGGACTGGCCTCGCCGCCAGCCGGGAGAGCGCCGCCTCCAGCTCGGCCTGCACCGTCCGTGCGCCCGGCTGGATCTGCCAGCCGAAGAACGCCGAACCGTCGTAATGCAGCGTCAGTCGGATCCGTCGCTCAGGGGGAGCCTCCACGCGCCCGTAACCTACGCGCGCGTGGGGGCGTGTCAAGCCGCGGCGGCGCCCGGCCGTGCGGCGACGCATCCGATCCGGCGCCGGCCCGCGTCCCGGCGCGGCGGCGTGGAGCCGCGCGGGCGCCCGCCCGGGGCGCGCAGGCCGGCCGCCGCTTGCGCGAGCGCCCGCATTGCCGGAACGTGTGGCGGAACCGGCCGGCCCGCCGGTCCGCCGGCGCGCCCGGCGGCGCCGGAGCCCGGACGCCGCCCGGGCGGGCCGGCGGGATGCACAGGCACCGTGGAGGTACCCGAGTGAGATCCGCTCGCGCGCGCGCCCTGCCGGCCTCGCTGCTGCTGGCGGCCGCCGTGGCGTGCGGGCCGCACCCGCCCGCGGCCCGCCCCGGCGATGCCACGCCGGGCGGCGCGCGGTCGGGCGGACCCGGCGGCGGCGCGACCGACCTCGACAGCATCGTGCCCCCGACGACGCGCTCGTGGCCGGCGCTGGGCACGAGGCTCGAGATCACCGTCTGGCTGGGCGACGTCGCGCGGGCGGAGCGCGCGCTCGAGGCCGGCCGCGCCGCGGTCGCCCGCGTCGACTCGCTGCTGGCCGCCGGCCGCCCCGGCAGCGAGATCGCGCGCGTGAACCGGCGGGCCGGCACGGACTCGGTGACGATCGTCTCGCCGGAGACCGCCGCGGTGCTCGCCGCGGCGCTCGAGTACGCGGCGCGCACCGGCGGCGCGCTCGATCCGACGGCCGCGCCGCTCGCCGATTTGTGGGCCGCCTACGGCC
>JADGGV010000154.1 GCA_019689775.1 Gemmatimonadota bacterium | reverse complement strand
GCGCCGAAGGTGGTGCTGACAGTGGTGCCGGAGGGGCGGCGGGAGCTGGCGGTGAAGGGGGGGACGCCATGATGCGGGAGATGCGGGGGCTCGGCGTGCTGGTCGCCGCGGCGCTGGCGCCGGCGGCGTGCGCGCGGACGGCGCCGGCGCCGGTACCGACACCGACTCCGGCGACCGCGAGCGTGGCGACGGCCGCGGTCGACACGCCCGCCGCGCCGCGCGTGGCGGTGGACCGGAGCCGGCCGCCGGAGCTGGGGCCGCCGCCGTCGCTTCGGTTGCCGCCGGTCGAGACGCGCACGCTGTCGAACGGGCTGACGCTCTACATCGTCGAGCAGCACGAGCTGCCGCTGGTGGACCTGGTGCTGCTGGTGAAGAGCGGGAGCGAGGCGGACCCGGCGGGGCGGGCCGGTCTCGCGACGCTGGTGGCGGACATGCTGATGGAGGGGACGACGTCGCGGACCGGGCTGGAGGTGGCCGACCAGGCGGCGTACCTGGGCATCGAGCTGGATGCCGGGGCGACGTGGGACGCGTCCCGCGTCACGCTGCACGCGCCGACGGCGCAGCTCGACAGCGCGCTGGCGCTCTTCGCCGACGTCGCGTTGCACCCGCGCTTCGCCGTGGCGGACCTCGAGCGGCTGCGCAAGGAGCGGCTGACGACGCTGATCCAGCTCCGGGACCGGCCGTCGGCGATCGCGGACCAGGCGTTCGCCTCGATCGTGTTCGGCGCCGGGCACGCGTACGGCCGCTCGACGCTCGGGACGGAGGCGACGACGCGCGCGATCACCCGCGCCGACCTCCAGCGCTTCTACGCCCAGCATTACCGGCCGAACAACGCGGCGCTGCTCGTCGTGGGCGACGTGGATCCCGACGCCGTCAGCGGGACGCTCGAGCGCCTGGTCGGCGCGTGGAAGCCGGCGCCCGTGCCGGAGAGCGCGGTGGGGAGCGCGCCGGCGCCGCGGCCGACGACGGTCTACCTGATCGACAAGCCGGGCGCGCCGCAGTCGTCGATCCGCATCGGCGGGATCGGCGTGCCGCGCTCGACGCCGGACTACTTCGCGATCCAGGTCATGAACACGATCCTGGGCGGCTCGTTCACCTCGCGGTTGAACCAGAACCTACGCGAGGTGCACGGCTACACGTACGGCGCGGGGTCCGGCTTCGGGATGCGGCGGGAGGCGGGGCCGTTCGTGGCGCGGGCGGAGGTCACGGGGACGAAGACGGACTCGTCGCTCGTGCAGTTCCTGAAGGAGCTGAACGCGATCCGCGACGACACGGTGCCGACCGCGGAGCTGGAGAAGGCGAAGCGCTACATCCAGCTCGGGCTGCCCGCCGACTTCGAGACGACGCGGGACGTGGCGAGCCAGCTCGTGCCGGTCGTGCTGTACGGGCTGCCGCTGGACTACTACGGCGGCTACATCGAGCGCGTGGGCCGGGTCACGCAGGCCGACGTGCAGCGCGTGGCGCGGCGCTACATCGACCCCGCGCACCTGACGATCGTCGTCGTCGGCGACCGCAAGAGCATCGAGCCGGGCGTGCGGGCGCTGAACGCGGGCGCGGTGGAGGTGCGGGCGGCGGCCGGCGCGGCGCGGTGACGCCGCCCGGCTCTGCGGGCGCGTCGCGCCGTCGTCTCCGCGTCCGCGGCGTGCCGGTGGGGCGGGCTCCGTTCGGGGGGGCCCGGCCGCGCGAGCGCGGCGTGCTAGGCCGCGGCCTGGGCGGGCCACGCCGGGACCGTGAGCGTGTCCGCGTCGTCCAGGATGCGGTTCGGGTTCTCGGCGAGGAGCAGGCGCGCCTGCTCGACGGCGCCGCGGTGCACGAGCAGCTCGCCGGCGCGGCGCGGCGAGACCTGGCGGTTGTCGCCGTGGTGGTCGGTGCCGAGGAGGTCGACGAGTCCCTGGGCGAGGAGGCGCCAGGCGAGGTCGTGGATCTCGCGGCCGTAGTCGCCGAGGAGGCTGCCGCAGTTGACCTGGAGGAGCGCGCCGGCCTCCTTCCAGCCGCGGATCGTCCCGATCGGCATGACGCCGCCCTGGTGGCGGTAGCGCTCCGGGTGCGCGACGATCGGCCGGCGCCCGGCGCTCCGCACGACGTGGATGACGTCGCGCAGGTCGCCCTCCGGATCGAAGCCGAATTCGATGAGCGCGTAGCGCGTCCCGCGGAGTCCGACGCCGTCGACGGCGAAGACCAGCTCGGCGACGTCGGGGTTCGGGACCAGGATCTCCTGGTTGAAGTGGAGCGCCGGGAGGTCGTCGTGGCCGTGCGTCGCCTGCTCGAGCGTCCGCCAGGCGTCCTCGATGCGGCGCAGCCGCTCCTCGATGCCGTTCTCCTCGTAGGCGAGCCAGCCCTGGAGGTGCGAGGAGGTGGCCAGGCGGGTCACGCCGTCGGCGCGCAGGGCCCGCAGGTAGCGCAGCGCCTCGTCGAGCGTGCGGGCGCCATCGTCGACGGCCGGGCAGAGGTGGTTGTGGATGTCGGCCAGGTCCTGGAGGTGGAAGTCGGTCATCGCGGGTCCGCGGCTCGGGTGCGTTCTGGACGGGGGAGAATGCATGCGATGGGCCGCGGGCGCCATGGCCGGCGCCGGCGCCCCATTGCGTAAGGATCGGGCGTGGCGGCCGCGCGCATGATCCGCTCGACCGCGGCCGCGCACAGCGCCGCGGCCGGGACCGATGAACGGGCGCCGGCCGGCTCAGGTCCCTGGCGCCGGATGATGTGGTCCGAGTTCCTGGAGAGACGATGTTCCGCAAGAAGCCGCCCGTGCCGCCCGAGGAGCGCGGGCTGAGCCGACGTGGGTTCTTCCGTGCGTTTGGCGGTCTCGCCGGGCTGGCCCGGGAGGAGGGCGCCGCGGAGGAGGCGCGCCGGGCGCCGCCGACGTGGGCGCTGCCGCAGCGGGTGCTGGGGCGCACGGGGCTGGCGGTGCCGATCCTGGGGTTCGGCACGGCGTCGCTGGGGCGGAGCGCATCGGACGAGGCGGCGTACGCGCTCCTGAGCGAGGCGCTGGACCTGGGCGTGCGGCTGATCGACACGGCGTCGCCGGAGGGCGGTTACGGGCGGGCGCACCACCAGGTGTCGCAGGTGCTGCGCCGGCGCCGGAGCGAGGTGATTCTGACGACGAAGGTGTTCGAGCCCGACGCGGCCGCGGGGCGGCGGATGCTCGAGCGCAGCCTGGGCGAACTGGGGACGGACTACGTCGATGTGCTCTACGTCCATTCGCTCGGCCACGACCGGATGGACCCGGCGGTCGTGTTCGGGCCGGACGGCGTGATGGAGATGGCGATGGCGGCGAAGGCCGAGGGGCTCGCGCGCTTCGTCGGCGTCAGCGCGCATTGCCGGCCGGGGCGCGTGCTGCGCGCGCTGCGCGAGTTCGACATCGACGTGCTCATGACGGCCGCGAACTTCGTCGACGTCCACACCTACGACTTCGAGGGGCGCGTCTGGCCCGTGGCGCGGGAGAAGGGCGTCGGGCTGCTGGCGATGAAGGTCTTCGGCGGCACGATGGAAGGCCGGGCGACGCCGGCGCTGCTGCCGCGACACTGGCACGACCGGGCGTTCCGCTACGCGCTCTCGCTGGAGGGGTGCGCGGCCGCGGTGATCGGGATGGTCGACCGGCGGGAGCTGCACGAGAACGTGCAGCGCGCGCGGGCGTTCACGCCGCTCGATGCGGCGGAGCTGGAGCGCCTGGCGCAGGACGGCCGTCGCTTCGCGGAGGACTGGGGCGCGCACCTCGGGGCGGTGGAGTGAGGGGCCGGGCGGGCGCGCTTGCCCGAGGCGGCGGGCTCGCCGATCTTCCAGCGAGGCAACGCAATGGAGGTCGCGTGATCGTCCGTCGTTTCGGCAGCTCGGTCGGTCGGGTCGTGCCCGCCTTCAACGCGCGGGCGCTGACCGAGATCGCGTTCGCGCGGGCACCGGGGCTGTCCATGCCTGCGGACGAGTTCTTCGAGACGCACGAGCGCATTGGCGGGCGGGAGCTGCACGCCGAGACGGAGGGCGACGTGCAGCTCGACGCGGAGGAGCGGCTCCTGGAGCGGCTCCGCGCGGAGCTGGAGGCGCTCGAGGCGGGGCTCGGCCCGGACGAGGTGCTGCTCATCGAGAGCGAGCCGGGGCGCGACTACCCGAAGACGCGCGAGCACACGGACACGCTGGTCGTCGAGGGGGAGAACCGCCTCTACTTCCGCTGGCGCGTCGACCCGCCGCTGCGCGTGGGGATCTACCGGCGCCGTGGCGCGGGGGCGCGCACGGCCGCCGGCACGACCGCGGTGTAGCGGCGGCCGCCGGACGCGCCGTCGCGCCCACCGGGATGCCTTCTGAACTTCCAGAGACCGAGCCTTCGCGCCGCGGCGGCGTGCACGGGCCGCGCGTCCTGCCGGCGGGGTATGTCGCCGGCGAGCGGCGGGGCGCGCTCGTCGTGGCGCTGGCGGAGGCGTGGGCGGCGGTCGCCGCTGCGGTCGACGCGGCGGGCTCGCTCTTCGACTGGGCCGCCGGGCGCCCGGATGCGCGGGCGCTGCTCGGCCGCGGGACGGCGTACGCGGTTCCGGCGCCGGGCGGCGGTTGGGTGGTGCGGCACTACCGGCGCGGCGGCGCCATGGCGCGCTGGCTCGGCGACCGCTACGCGCGGCTCGGCGAGTCGCGTCCGCTGGCGGAGCTGCGCGCGAGCGTGGCGGCGCGGGAGCGGGGGGTGCCGACGCCGGAGGTCGTGGGGCTCGTGGTCTATCCGGCGGGCCGGTTCTATCGCGCCGACATCGCGACGCGCGAGGTGCCGGGCGCGCGGGACCTGGCGGCGGCGCTGTGGGCGGAGCCGCCGGCCGGCGCGGAGGAGCGCCTGGCCGCGTGCGGTGCGGCGGGCCGGCTGCTCCGGCTGCTCGGCGAGCGCGGCGTCGTGCACCGCGACCTGAACGTGAAGAACATCCTGCTCGAGGGAGAGCCCGCCCGGCCCGGCGCGTGGGTGCTGGACCTGGACGGCTGCCGCATCGTGCGGCGCGCGTCGTGGCGGCAGCGCCGGGCCATGCGCTCGCGGCTGCGCCGCTCGGTGCGGAAATGGGAGGCGCGCACCGGCCGGCGCCTGACGGAGGCCGAGAGGATGTTGCTGGATGGCTGAGACGGGGCTGCGCTTCCCCGAAGCGCGCGAGATCGGGATCCTGATGTTGAGCGCGCTGGGCGACGCGGTGCACGTGCTCCCCGTCGCGAACGCGCTGCGCCGGGCGTATCCGGCCGCGCGCATCACCTGGATCGTCCAGCCGGTGCCGCACCGGCTGGTGGCGGGGCACCCGGCCGTCGACGAGTTCGTCGTCTTCCACCGTCGGCGCGGCGCCGCGGCGTGGCGCTCGTACGCCGAGCTGCGCGAGCGCCTGCGCGGCCGCCGCTTCGACGTGCTGCTGGCGCTCCAGGTCTACCTCAAGGCCGGGCTGATCGCCGCGATGGCGCCGGCGGCCGTGAAGCTCGGCTTCGACCGCGCCCGCGCCCGCGACCTGAACTGGCTCTTCACGACGCACCGCATCCCGCCGCGCCCCGTCCGGCACGTGCAGGACCAGTACTTCGAGTTCCTCGAGTACCTGGGCGTCGATCCCGCGCCCGTGGAGTGGAACATTCCGCTCTCGGACGCGGAGCGCGCCGCGCAGGCGGAGTTCGTCGCCGGGCTGGATCGGCCGGCCGCGGCGATCGTCGTCGGCACGAGCAAGCCGCAGAAGAACTGGGCGCCGGAGCGGTACGCGCGCGTCGCGGCCGCGCTGGAGCGCGACTTCGGGCTGCGCCCCGTCATCGTCGGCGGGCCGTCGGCGGCGGAGGCGGCGATCGCGCGGACGATCGAGCGGACGAGCGGCGCCCGCGTCGTCAACGCGCTGGGCGACGACGTCCGCAAGCTCGTCTGGCTCCTGGATGCCGCGCGCATCGTCGTCAGCCCCGACACCGGACCGCTGCATCTGGCCCGCGCGCTCGACACCCCCGTCGTCGGCCTCTACGGCTACACGAACCCGAAGCGCTACGGCCCCTACCGCCGCTTCACCGAGTTCGTCGTCGACGGCTACGCCCGCGAGCCCGGCGAGGACTATCCCCCGAGCATGGAGCACCGCGCGGACGGCATGGCGCGCGTCACGGTGGACGCCGTGCTGGCCAAGGTCGAGCTGGCGCTCCGGACGACGGAGGCGAAGCGGGGGGCGGCGGGGTAGGGCCGGGCCGGGTGGCTCACGGCTGCAACTCGATGCTGTAGTTCGTCGCGAACTCCAGGAACTTCGACACGTCGAGCACGCTGGCGCCGGTCATCGAGATGCTGCGCGCGCCGGTGCGGGTGACGCCCGGCAGGTAGGCGAGCAGCTCGGCGGGGCGGTAGCTCTTCAGCGAGAGGTCGAGGCGCACCGGTCGCTTGAGGACGTAGGGGCGCAGGGAGGCGCGGCGCTCGAGCCCGGCCCGGACGCGCTCGCGGATCAGCGCCTGCGCCGCCGCCGGCGTCAGCGTCTCGGCCGCGTGGAAGCTGACGGCGCGCTTGACGACGGCGCCCTCGATCGGGCCGAGCAGCTTCTGGATCTCCGCGACGGCCGCGTCGTCGCCGGAGACCATGACGACCGGCACGCCGAAGTGCCCGGCGATCGCGGCGTTGATCCCGGCCTCGGGCATCGGCGTGCCGTTCAGCCGGACCTCCGTGATGTTCGCGCTGGAGATGGTGTGCGCGCGCACGCCCGTCGGGTTCACGCTCGAGGCGTGGTAGCCGATGAAGATCGCGGCGTCGAACGTGGAGTCGATCCCCTCCATCATCATCAGCGGGCGCGGCCAGGAGCGCACGACCCGCACGTCCGCGGGCAGCTCGTCGATGAGCAGGCTCTCGCCGTTGCCGTGGGAGTCGGAGACGACGATCTCGGTCGCGCCGGCGGCCTTCGCGCCGTCGATCGCGGCCAGGACCTCGCGCGTCATGAACTCGCGGAAGCGGCCGTACTCGAAGCCGGTCGGACCGAGCTGGTCGCCGGTGACGACCCCCGCGACCCCCTCCATGTCGGCGGAGATGTAGACCTTCAGCTTGCCGCGCTGCGCGTGCGCGCGGCCGGGCGTGAGGGCGAGGACCAGGGCGAGGACGAACCAGGGCGCGGCTCGGCGCATGACGGGCTCCGGCGCTCGGGTGAAGTGTTCCGGGGATGGGACCGAATATACTGTAGGCGACGTCGCTCCGGGAACGTCCCGCGGCGCCGCAATCGCCCGATCATCCCCCACGGTTCAGCCGCGCATGGATCCTCGCGAGCGCCACCTGAGCACCCTCGGGCTCGGTCCCGACGCCTCGCTCGAGGACATCAAGCGCGCGTACCGCGAGCTGACCAAACGCTGGCACCCGGATCGCTTCGCGGGCGAGCCGGCGCTCCAGGCCGAGGCGACCGAGGAGCTGCGACGCATCGTCGAGGCGTACCGCGCGCTGACCCGCCCGCCCGCGGCGGAGGCGCCGGGCCCGGCGGTCATCGTGCCGTCGCCCGCGCGCGAGCCCGCGCCGCGGGCGCGGCGCCACACGCGCGACGCCGCGGCGTCGGCCCGCACGACCGCTTCGCCGCCCCGTCGCGACGCCGGCGCACCCGCACGGACGCCCTCGCCCCGGCGGCTGCTCGCGGCGCGCCTCACCGCCCGCGCCGGGATCCTGTTCCCCCTCGCGCTCGGACTCCTCATCCTGCTGCGCTGGCCGCGCCCCGCCGGGCTCGGCGTCCTCTCCGGCCTCCTCGCGCTCGGCGGCCTCGCGCTCGGCGCGTGGCTCCTGGCGGACCGCGGCGGCGTCCGGCGCCTCCTCGGCGTCGGCCCCGTCGACGGCGCCGCCACCGCGGCGCTCGCGCTCGTCCTGTTCGCCGGGCTGGCCGTGCTCGGCCGCGTCGCACCGTATGCGTTCGTCGCCGCCGAGGAGGCGTACCCGGTCTACACCTGGGAGGGCGTGGGTGGCGGTGCGCCCGACGCCGAGCCCGACGCCGCGCCCCCGGCGGCGACGCGTCCGGAGCCGCCGCGCCGGCCGACCGCGGCCATGCGGCCGAGGCCCGCGGACCCGGCGGCGTCCGCCGGGCGCGTGGCGGACGGCGACGGCGTGGCGGCCGGGCGCGTGGCGTCCGCGGGGCGGGTGGCGTTGGCCGAGCGTGTGCCGTCGGCCGCGCGCGAGGCGGCGCCCGGCCGCCCGCCGGCCGCCGCTCGGCCGCCGGCCTCCGCCGCGTCGCCACGGCCCGCCGACCTGGCCGCCGCGGGTCCGCGTGCGCCCGCGCGACCGGAGCCCGCGTGGCGCGCGCCCGCGCGAGCGGCAGCGGCCCGGCCGGCGCCCGTGCCGCCGGCGCCCG
>JADGGV010000153.1 GCA_019689775.1 Gemmatimonadota bacterium | reverse complement strand
CCCTCTGCGCCCTCTGTGCTCTCTGTGGTTAAAAAAATTCCGTTCCCGTCCCGGCCCGCTCTCCTCCTCGCGTCCGCCGTTCTCCTCTTCGCGACCGCCGGCCTTGCCCGCGCGCAGGCCCCGCGCGCGACCGCGGACCCGCGCTTCGACTGGTTCGAGTACGAGGGGCGCGACTCGATCTACGAGCTCGTCCGGCCGCGGGCCGGCGAGTACCTGAACCCGATCCTCGCCGGCTTCCACCCCGACCCGAGCATCACGCGCGTCGGCGACGACTACTACCTCGTCAACTCGAGCTTCACGTACTTCCCGGGGCTGCCGATCTACCACAGCCGCGACCTCGTGAGCTGGACGCAGATCGGCAGCGCGCTGGATCGGCCGTCGCAGCTCTCGTTCGACACGCTCGGCATCTCGCGCGGCATCTTCGCGCCGGCGATCACGGAGCACGACGGCACGTTCTACCTGATCACGACGTGCGCGGACTGTGGCGGCAACTTCGTGATTACGGCGAAGGACCCGCGTGGCCCGTGGTCCGACCCGATATGGCTGCCGGAGGTCGACGGGATCGATCCGTCGCTCTTCTTCGACGACGATGGCCGCGCCTACGTCGTCAACAACGGGCCGCCGGTGGGGACGCCGCTGTACCCGGGGCACCGCGCGCTCTGGATCCAGGAGTTCGACGTGGTGCGGAAGAAGATGGTGGGGCCGCGGACGATGATCGTGAACGGCGGGGTCGACCTGTCGAAGAAGCCGATCTGGATCGAGGGGCCGCACATCTTCCGCTGGAACGGCCACTACTACCTGATCGCGGCGGAGGGCGGCACGGCCGAGCAGCACTCGGAGGTCGTGTTCCGGGCGGACTCGGTGCGCGGGCCGTACGTGCCGTACGAGCACAACCCGATCCTGACGCAGCGGCACCTCGACCCCGCGCGGCCGTTCCCGATCACGTCCACGGGGCACGCGGACTTCGTGCGCACGCCGGCCGGCGAGTGGTGGGCGGTGTTCCTCGGCGCCCGGCCCTACGTCGACGACCGCTACAACACCGGACGGGAGACGTTCCTCCTCCCGGTCCGCTGGGTCGACGGCTGGCCGGTGATCCTCACCGACACGGCGACGGTGCCGTACCGCCACGCCCGGCCCGCGCTCCCGGAGCAGCCGCCCCCGCCGGTGCCGACCAGCGGCAACTTCACCGTACGCGACGACTTCGACGCCCCCCGCCTCGCGCCGTACTGGAACCTGATCCGCACGCCGCGCGAGACGTGGTACGACCTCACGTCCACGCCCGGCTGGCTGACGATCCGCGCCCGCCCCGCGGACCTGGCCGCGCACACGCAGCCGTCGTTCATCGGCCGGCCCCAGCAGCACCAGCGCGCCACGGCGTCCACCGCCATGGTCTACCGTCCGGCCCGGCCCGGCGACCGCGCCGGCCTCGTCGCGTTCCAGAACGACGACTACTTCTACTTCCTCGGCGTCACGCTCGCCGACGGCCGGCCCGTGATCGAGCTGGAAAAGCACGCCGCCGGCAAGGTCGAGGTCGTGGCGACCGCGCCGCTCCGCGCCCCGCGCGACGCCCCGCTCTACCTCCGCATCGCGGCCCGCGGCGACCGGTACGACTTCTTCTACGGCCACCGCCCCGGCGAGTGGATCGCCCTCGCCCGCGACGCCGACGGCACGATCCTCAGCACCAAGGTCGCCGGCGGCTTCGTGGGCGCGTACTTCGGGTTGTACGCGTACACGCCCGGACGGTGAGGGGGGATCCGGGTGGGGGATGCCGGCCCAGGCCCCGCCGCCGCGCCCCCGGCCCCCCCCCCCACCCCCCCCGCCCAGGCGCATCAACGGCATGAATTGGACAGGATGAACAGGATAACATCTGATGAACGGCGGCTAGCGGGGAGGCGAGACCTCGACGCAGATCCGATCAGCGAGGCACACTAGAGCCGTTCCGCGTCGCTTACGCTTTCGCGTCCGCTTACGCCCCAAAACGATCGGGAGCGGAAACATAAGCAAGATCCGGAAACACCAAACAAATTATCCAAACAGCAAATACAATCGAAATTATGATGTCAAGCATTTATTCGTTTATCAGATTTTATCCTGTTCGTCCTGTCTAATAACTCATCCGTCTCCCGCACGATTCCCTGTCCTTCGTCGATCCCCGGGCACATCCCGATCCCCCGCCGATCCCACGCCCGCCTCCGCGGCCACGACCGCCGCGTCCACGCCCGCCATGAGCGCGAGCAGCCGGTCCTGCGTCGCCAGGGCGCGCGGGACCTCGCCGACGAGCCGGCCGGCGCGGAGCACGAGTATCCTCCCGGAGAGCGCGATGATCTCCGGCAGCTCACTGGAGATGAGGAGGACCGCGGTCCCCTGGGCGGCGAGCTGGTCGACGAGCGCGTGGATCTCGGCTTTGGCGCCGACGTCGACGCCGCGGGTGGGCTCGTCGAGGATCAGGATCCGGGAGCGCGCGGCGAGCCAGCGTGCGAGCACGATCTTTTGCTGGTTGCCGCCGGACAGGCTGGCGATGGGGGCGTCGAGCCCCGGGGCGCGGACGCGCAGGCGCTGGAAGTACTCGGCGGCGAGGCGGCGCTCGCGGGCGCGGCGGATCCAGGCGAGGCGGGCGAGGCGGCGGAGGATCGGGAGCGAGGTGTTGTGGAGCCCGCTCTCGGTGAGGACGAGGCCCTGTCGCTTGCGGTCCTCGGGGACGAGGCCGATGCCGAGGCGGATCGCGTGGCGCGGCGAGGCGATGCGGACCGGGCGGCCGTCGACGAGGATGCGGCCGCGGACGCCGCGCTCGAGGCCGAAAAGGGCGCGTGCGACCTCGGAGCGGCCGGCGCCGACGAGCCCCGCGAGGCCGACGACCTCGCCGGCGCGAAGCGAGAAGCTGACATCCTCGAACTTCCCGGGGCAGGAGAGGTGCTCGACGCGGAGGACCTCCTCGCCGGCGGCGGCCTCGAGGTGGCGGGGGAAGTACTCGGCGAGCGGGCGGCCGATCATGAGCCCGACCAGCTCGGCCTCGGACAGTCCGGCGGTGGGGCGGGTGGCGACGTGGCGGCCGTCGCGCAGCACGCTGACCGTGTCGCACAGCCCGAAGATCTCCGGCATCCGGTGCGAGACGTAGATGCAGGTGACGCCGCGGCGCTTGAGGCGCCGGATCAGCTCGTAGAGGCGCTCGGCCTCGACCTGGCTGAGGCTGCTGGTGGGTTCGTCGAAGACGATGATGCGGGCGCCGCCGCCGACGGCGGCGGCGATCTGGACGAGCTGCTGCTGCGCGATGGTCAGCTCGCCGAGGGGGCGGCGCACGTCGAGGTCGGCGCCGATCTCCTCGAGCATGGCGATGGCGCGCCGCTCGACCTCGCGCCACGCCACCCAGCCGGCGCGGGCCGGGAGCGCGCCGAGGCAGAGGTTCTCGGCGACGGAGATGTTGCCGCAGAACGCCAGCTCCTGGTGGACCATGCCGACGCCGGCGGCGAGCGCGTCGCGCGGGCCGGCGAAGCGGACCTCGCGGCCGCGGAGGAAGAGGCGGCCGGCATCCGGCGCGTGGATGCCGGCCAGGATCTTCCCGAGCGTGGACTTGCCGGCGCCGTTCTCGCCGCAGAGGGCGTGGCAGCTCCCGGCCTCGATGGCCAGCGAGACGTCGCTCAGCGCGAGCGCGCCGGGGAACCGCTTGCTGATCCCCTCGAAGCGGACGGCGGGCTCCGCCATGGCCGCGGGCGGCTAGCGCTGCGCGAGATAGGAGTCCGGGACGTCCGTGAAGCCCCACGCCTTGAGCTGACGCGCCCAGTCGCCGAGGTTGTCGCGCGTCACGCGCACCAGCTCCATGGGGATGATCTCCGGGACGTCCTTGTGGAAGTAGATCTTGTCGACGATCGTCTTCACGCCGACGTACCCCCACTCGTAGACGGGCTGCGCCAGGAGCACGGGCGCGATCCCCTTCTCCACGTAGGCCAGCTCCGCCGGCAGCGCATCGACCGAGACGACCTTCATCCGCGCCGGGTCGAGGTCGGTGAGCAGCGTCCGGGTGAAGAGCGCCCAGCCGCCGATCATCGCCCAGCCGCGCACCTCCGGGTACGCGTTGTTCACGCGGATGACCTCGGCCGCCGCATCCTGGGGCGTCTCGATGTGGTGGAACGCGTCGATGATGCGGATCCCCGGGTACTTCGCGGCCGCCTCGCGCACGCCCTGCACCCGCCGCTGGAGGTTCGGCGCATTCTGGTTCCCCGCCAGGATGGCGACGGCGCCCTTCCCGTCCATCAACTTCGCCAGCTCGTCCATGACGGTCCGGCCGGTCTTCACGTCGTCGACGCCGTAGTACGCGAAGCGCTTCGACTGCGGCGCGTCGCTGTCGAACGTCATCACCGGCACGCCGCGATCGACCGCGTCGTTGATCGCGCCGGTCACCTTGCTGGCGTCGGAGCAGGAGATGAGGACGGCGTCGACACCGTCGTTGACGGCCTGCTGGATCCGCTGCGCCTGGACCTGGCCGTCCTCCTCCGGCGGCGTCAGCCACGCGACCTCGACGGTGAGGCCGGGGTTCGCCTGCGAGATCTCGCGCGCGGCGGCCTCCGCGCCGGTGCGCGCGGCGAGGAACACCGGGTTGTTCGAGCTCTTCGCGATCACCGCGATCCGGATCCGCTGGCCGCCCGGCGCCGACTTCGTCGCCGCACCGCCCGCCGCGGGCGCGCTCCGGTCCCCGCCGCAGGCGGCGGCGCACAGCGCCAGGAGCGCGAGGACCCCCCACCGGTGCTGCCTGCTCATGTGCATCCCCCCGTGTCGAGGTTGGGCGACGTCGCCCGCGAAGCGACGTCGGGTCTCTCGAGGCCCGGCCCACGCCGTCGGCGCGCCGGGCGGCCGCGCGGCCGGGCCGCGCCGGCGCGGCTCACGCGGCCGACTTCGATAGCGCCGCCGTGCGGCTGAAGCGCCGCGCGGCCGCGCGCGTGCTCCACTGGTCCACCACGACCGCGACGATGATCGCGCAGCCGATGACGATCCACTCGTAGTTCTGGTCGAGGTGGAGCGTGCGGATCGACTGGCGGATCAACACGATCAGGAGCGCGCCGAGCGTGGCGCCGAGCGCGCTCCCCTTCCCGCCGCTCAGGCTGGCGCCGCCCACGACCGCGGCGGCGATGACGTACAGCTCGTAGCCCTGCGCGTCGCCGGAGGAGGCGGAGCCGTAGAAGCTCGCGCCCAGGAACGCGGCCAGCCCGGCCGTCAGCCCCGAGACCACGAACACGCCGATCTGGATGCGGTTCAGCGGGAGCCCGGCGAAGCGGCTCGCCTCGAGGCTGCCGCCGAACGCGAAGACGTGCCGCCCCATGACGGTGCGCGTCAGGTAGAGCACCCCCACCATGGTCACGGCGAGCATCACGAGCATCGGCACCGGGTAGAGCCCGCCGCCCAGCCCGAGCGGCGCCTTCGCCACCGCGGTCAGCGGCTGCGGCACCAGGATGCTCTCCGCGCGGCTCACCACGAACGCGATCCCGCGCAGCATCCACATGGTGCCGAGCGTGACGATGAACGGGTGCACGCCGAGCCCGACGACGAGCGCGCCGTTCAGCAGCCCGCACAATAGCCCCACGCCGGCGGAGATGCCGAGGCCGAGCAGGACCGTCGTCACGGGGTCCATCGGGCCGGCGGCGCGCACCAGCAGCGCCATGGCCACGCCCGCCAGCGCGTAGATCGAGCCGACCGACAGGTCGATCCCGCCGGCGATGATCACGACCGTCGCGCCGATCGCCATGATCGCGAAGAAGCTCGCGTCCGTGGCCGTCTGGATGAGCGTGTTCGAGTTCCAGAAGTTGTTGATGAGCTCGCCGGTGCGGCGGTCCACGTGCGAGCCCGCGAGCAGCGTCAGCGTGACCGTGACCACGGCGACGACGAGGACGAGCCCGGCCTCCTGGGAGCCGAGGAGCCTGCGAGCGAGGGTGCGCATGCGGCGTTCGATGTGGTGGCCGCGGCGGCTCAACCGGCCGCGCCGCCCGGTGCGGCGGGGACCGGCGCCGCATCCGCGGTCGGAGCCACGGCCGCGACCGTGACCGGATGTGCCGCAGGATAGCTCGCGCGGAAGCGGAGATACAAGGTGTCGTACTCGCGGCACGCAACCGGGTCGGGCGGCTCGGGCGCCGCGCGCACGAGCGTGGCGCGCGCGGCCGCGGCCACGTCCGGGAACGCGCCGGCGCCGACGGCCGCCAGGAGCGCGGCGCCGTACGCCGGGCCCTCCTCCCGGTCGACGGTGCTCACCGGCAGTCCGTACACCTCGGCCTGGAGCCGGCGCACGAACGGGCTGCGCGCGCCGCCGCCCGTCAGCAGCAGCCGGTCCGGCGTGAGCCCCAGCTCGCGCAGGATCTCGAGCGAGTCCCGCATCGCGAAGCACACGCCCTCGAGCACGGCGCGTGTCATGTGCGCGCGCGAGTGCGCCAGGCTGAGCCCGAGGAACGCGCCGCGGATCGACGCGTCCCGGTGCGGCGTGCGCTCGCCCTGGAGGTACGGCAGGAACGTGACGCCGTCCGCGCCCCGCGGGACGCGCTCCGCCTCCTCGTTCAGGCGCGCGGCCGCGTCCGCCGAGCCGGCCAGCTCGCGCGCGAGCTGCTCGCGGTACCACGCGAACGCGCCGCCCGCGGACAGGATCACGCCCATCAGGTACCAGACATCCGGCACCACGTGGCAGAACGTGTGCGCCCGCAGCCCCGGGTCGATGCGCGGCTCGGCCATCGGCGCGAGCACCGTCCCCGACGTCCCCCAGCTCGCCACCGCCTCGCCCGGCTCCACCACGCCGACGCCCGCGGCGCCGCAGGCGTTGTCCGCGCCGCCGCCGACGACCGGCGTCCCCGCCGCGAGCCCGGTCAGCGCCGCCGCCTCCGCGCCGACGCGGCCCAGCGGCTCCGCCGAGCCGCCCACCTCCGGCAGGAGCGAGAGCGGCAGCCCGACCGCCTGCATCAGCTCCGCGCTCCAGCGCCCGCGCGCGACGTCGTACATGAGCGTGCCGGAGGCGTCCGACGGCTCCGTGGCGACGGCGCCCGTCAGCCGGAAGCGGACGTAGTCCTTGGCCAGCAGCACGCGGGCGAGCCTCTCGAACGCGGCCGGCTCGTGGTTGCGCAGCCAGAGCACCTTCGGGAGCGTGAACCCCTCCAGCGCGGGGTTGCCGACCAGGTCGCGCAGGCGCGCCTCGCCGCCCGCGCGCTCGGTGATCTCCCGGCACTCGGCCGTCGTCCGGCCGTCGCACCAGAGGAGCGCCGGGCGGATCACGGCGCCGCTCGCATCCAGGAACACGGACGAGTGCATCTGCCCGGAGATGCCGACGGCCGCCACGCGGGCGCCGGGGCGCGCGCCCAGCACCTCGCGGATCGAGGCGACGCCGGCGCCCCACCAGTCGTCGGGATCTTGCTCCGCCCAGCCGGGGCGCGGCGTGTCCAGCCGGAGCGGCGTGGTGGCCGCCGCCACCACGTCGCCGCCCGGCGCGACGAGGATCGCCTTCACGCCGCTCGTGCCGACGTCCAGCCCGAGGAAAAACGACTCCGCCACGTTACCGGACCCCCAGCAGAATCTCCATCGTGAGCTGGTCGAGGCGCTCGTAGGCGTAGCCCTGCCGCCGCAGCGCCGCCAGGTCGAACTCCCGCTCCTTCAGCTCGCGGGCGCGCTCCGGCGTGAACCGGACGCGCTCGCCCGCCCCACCGCCGCGATCGCGCAGCTCGTCAAGGAGCTGGCGGATCTCCGGGTCGGCGTTGAAGCGCGCCACCTTCTCCTTCAGGATCAGGTACGTGCGCATGCTGCCGAGCGCGAAGTCCCAGACACCCTCCTCGTCCTCGGTGCGATAGGCGTGGCTGTCGAAGTGCCGCATCCCGTCCCACCCCGCATCCTCCAGGAGCTTCACCAGGAAGAACGCCGCCTTGGGGTTGTCGCTGCCGAAGCGCAGGTCCTGGTCGAAGCGACCGGGCTTCTGGTCGTTCAGGTCGATGTGGAACAGCTTCCCGGCCTCCAGCGCCTGCGCCACGCCGTGCGCGAAGTCGAGCCCCGCCATCGTGTCGTGCGCGACCTCGGGGTTCAGCCCGACCATCTCGGGGTGATCGAGCGTCTGGATGAAGGCGAGCATGTGGCCGATCGTCGGCAGGTAGATGTCGCCCCGCGGCTCGTTCGGCTTCGGCTCGAGCGCGAAGCGCAGCTCGTAGCCCTGCGAGATCGCATACTCGCACAGGAAGTTCAGCGCGTCGCGGTACCAGCCGAGCGCGGTGCGCGGGTCCTTCGCGGCGTTCGTCTCCACCCCCTCCCGACCGCCCCAGAAGACGTACGTC
>JADGGV010000152.1 GCA_019689775.1 Gemmatimonadota bacterium | reverse complement strand
CTCCCGCCGCGCCTCCCGCGCCTCGGCCGGGGCCTCGGCGCCCTCCGGGAGCCCGACCTCGTACTGCCCGTTCTCCATCTTCCGCAGCGAGAGCAGGCCACGCTCGGCCGCCTCCTGCACGAATTTGTTGAACTTGCCGAAGCCCAACGCCGACTCGTCGAAGCTCGGGTCCAGCTCGAGCATCACCTGCTTCAGCCGGTCGGAGCGCATGACGTCGCCCTCCTCGACCATCTGCCGGACGGCGACCTCGACGAGTTCCCACGGGTCATGGCGCACGGTCGGCGTCTCGTCGCCGGCCCGCGTCAGCCCCGTCAGCGCGGAGTACGAGTAGTACTCGTCGCAGTTCTGCACGAGCAGGTCCGACGTCGACTCGCGGATCCCGACGCCGATCACGTACTTGCCGTACTCCTTCAGCTTCAGGACGAGGCTGCTGAAGTCCGAGTCGCCGGAGAGCAGGATGAACGTGCCGATCTCCGGGCGGGTGAAGACCAGCTCCAGCGCGTCGATCGCCAGCCGGATGTCGGTGGCGTTCTTCTTCGAGCTGCCGTACGCCGGCGCGAAGATCAGGTCGACGGAGTTCTCGCTCAGCGGAACGATGTATTGGGGGTACCGGCGCCAATCCGCGTAGGCCCGCTGGACGGCTACCTTGCCCTTGATGATCGCACTGTTGAGGAGGTTCTTCAGCTCTTTGGTGAGGTCGCTGCGGATCCCCATCGTCACGTTGTCGAAGTCGATGAGGAGGGCGGCGTGGGGGGCCAGCGGACCGCTGTACCCCGGCGAGGTCGTGCGCGCCATGGGCGCACGGGCGAACTGTGCGGACATGTCCTCTTGCTGTGGTCGTGACGTTCGGGGCAGGACCCCTTCCCCTCGGCGCGGCCGGGCCGTTGGCTCGGTCGCGGGATTGGTCGAAGGAGCCCCGCCGTTCCTGCCGCGCCCCGCGCGGCCTGGGGCGGCGCGGAGCGCCGCCAGCTTTCGGTCAGCGGCGCGCAGCGCGCCTCTTGCGCCGCCGCTCGGCCGGCGGCGCGAACCGCGTCCCGTGCCGCGATCGCGCCGAGTCGCGCGCCGCTCACGGCCGCCGGCTCGACTCGTCCGCGCTGACCATGCGGGCGAGCTCGACCCGGCGGACCTTCCCGCTGCCGGTCAGTGGGAAGACGTCGAAGAACCGGACCAGGTCCGGGAGCTTGTACTCGGCGAGGGCGCCGCGGCACCACTCCTTGATCTCCTCACCGGTGATGATCGCGCCCTCCACCGGAACGACGCAGGCGCAGACCAGCTCGCCGAGCACCTCGTGCGGCAGGCCGACCACGGCCACGTCCAGCACGGCGGGGTGCGCGTGGATCCGGTCCTCCACCTCCCGCGGGTAGACATTGAAGCCGCCGCGGATGATCAGCTCCTTGCGCCGCCCGACGATGTGGACGAACCCCTCCTCGTCGACGATGCCGAGATCGCCCGTGAGGAAGAAGCCGTCCTGGTCGAAGACCTGCGCCGTCTCACCCGGCTGCCGGTAATACCCCTTCATCACGCCGGGGCCCCGCACCGTCAGCTCGCCGAGGCTCTCCACCGGCAGGACCGTCCCGTCCAGGTCGAGGACCCGGATCTCCATCCCCTCCAGCGGCCGACCCACCGTGAAGAGCTGCTTGTCGACCGGGTCCGTGGCGCACGTCATCGCCGCCGTCGACGACGTCTCCGTCAGCGAGTACGCCACCTGGAGGTTCGGGCACAGCTCCTCGCGGATCCTCCGCACCAGGTCGTCGCTGATCGGCGCGCCGGCCACGATCCCCGTGCGCAGCGAGGAGAGGTCGTACTTCGACCGCAAGGGCTCCCGCAGCTCGGTAATGAAGACGGTCGGCACGCCGTAGTGCACGGTGACGCGGTGCTTCTCGATGAGCGCGAGCGCCTCCGCCGGCTGGAAGCGCTCCTGGAGCACCAGCGAGGCGCCCGCCGCCATCGTGCCGAGGATCCCCGGCCCCAGCCCGAAGACGTGGAACACCGTCGTGACGCCGAAGACGACGTCGTCCGGCGCCAGCGCGATCGACTCCACCGTCCGCGCCGCCGTCCACAGCAGGTTCGTGTGCGTCAGCGCAACGCCCTTCGGCTTCCCCATCGTCCCGGACGTGTAGAGGATCGCGAACAGGTCCTCGTCCGGGTCGATCTCCGCCTGCGGGAACGCCCGTCCCTCGCCGCTCGAGAGCAGGTCCTCGAACTGGTAGATCCGGTCGTCGTACCACAGGTCCTCCTCGCCCACCGTGACCAGGTACTGCAAGTCCGGCAGCGAGGTCAGGAAGCCCTCGAAAAGCTGGAGGTAGTCCGTCCCCGCGAAATTCTCCGCGCTGATCACGACCGCGGCCTCGGAGTGCCGCAGCATGTACTGGAGCTCGGGGACGGTGAAGTGGGGATTCAGCGGGACGATGACGGCGCCGAGCTTCGCCGCCGCGAACATCGAGATGACGAACTCGGGCCAGTTCGGCAGGTCCAGCGCGATGCGGTCTCCCCGTTCGATGCCCAGCTCGTGCAGGGCCGCGGCGAGAGCCGCGGCGCGCGCTTCGACCTGTCCGTAGGTGAACCTACGGTCGCCGAAGATCAGGAAAACGCGCTCCGGGTCCTCTTTGGCGCGCGCCTCCAGGGCCGCGGCGACCGATCGACCACGCACGCGCTCTTCGAGCGCCATCGAGCCTCCATCGGGGGGAACGCCCCGCCGCACCACCCGCCATGCGGGCGGCGGCAACTACAGGGGACAAACATAGCGGAAGCCGTCGTCCCCCGTCAAACGCCGGTTTCTGCTGGAGATACCCGTGAAGCTCACGGAGGTCCGTCGCCGGCGCCGAGCGCGCGGAGGACCACCTCGTCCGGGAGCGCGAACGTCCAATCACCGGCCGGCGTCCGCGCCATCTCGCCGAGGCGACGCACCAGCGCATAGTGCACGCGGGAGGCGCGCGCCTTCTTGTCGCTGCGCAGCGCCGCGAGCACCGCATCCGCGCGGATGTCGGCGGGCGGCGAGGTCGGCAGCCCGAGTTCCTCCAGCACCGCGCGCAGCTCGTCCGCCGTCCCCGCCCGGGTGATCCCGGCGGCCTCCCCCGCCGCCGCCTCGACCACCATCCCGATGGCGACCGCGAAGCCGTGCGGCAGGCCGTAGCGCGACGCGGCCTCCACGCCGTGGCCCACCGTGTGGCCGAAGTTCAGCGCCTTGCGCGGCCCCGTCTCGTACGGGTCCTCCGCGACGACCGCGCTCTTGATGCGCACCGACGGCTCGATGAGCGCCTCGAGCGTGGCCGCGTCGCCCGCGAGCAGCGCGGCCGCGTGCGCGCGGATCCACTCGAAGTACGCCGCGTCGGCGATCGCGCCGTGCTTGACCGCCTCGGCGAGCCCGGCGCGAAGCTCGCTCGCCGGCAGCGTCCGCAGCACCTCGGGATCCATGACCACGAGCCGCGGGTGGTGGAACGCGCCGATCAGGTTCTTGCCGGCCGGCGTGTCGACGCCGGTCTTCCCGCCGAGCGACGCATCGACCATCGCGAGCAGCGTGGTCGGGACCTGGACGACCGGGATGCCCCGGAGGTACGTCGCGGCGGCGAAGCCGGCGAGGTCGCCGACGACGCCGCCGCCGAGCGCGACCAGCGCGGCGTCGCGACCGAAGCCATGCGCGAGCAGCTCGTCGTGCAGCCGACACCAGGTCTCGCGCGTCTTCGCCGCTTCGCCGGCCGGGAGCACGAAGAGATCGACCCGCTGGCCGGCGTCCGCCAGCGTCGCCTGGACGCGCTCGGCCAGGAGCGGCGCCACCACGGCGTCCGTCACGAGGCCGTAGCGGTGCGCGGGCGCCGCATCGGCGAGCAGGCCGGGAAGCTCCGCCAGCGCGCCGCGGCGGATGACGACGTCGTAGTCCGCCGGCGGCGGTGGCGGCGGCGAGATGCGGTGCCGGCTCACGGGTCTCCGGTCAGGTCGTACGGGTTCGGGTCGGCACGCGCGGCCGGCCGCGGCGGGCGAACGCGACGTCGCCGCGGCGCGCCGCCCGTCGCGGACCGGAGGGCACCATCATCGTCATCGAACCGACGGTGCGGTCCAGTCCAGCCGGCTTGGCGGCGTTTGTCCGCCCACCACGGCAACGTAGCCCGCATGATGGCCGTGCGGCAACCGAGCCCGGCAGCGGGGGTGTTGACATGGCGGCGAAATGCATCAGCTTACAGGAGCCGCAGCATAGCCGGCGCATCCGCGCCGGCCGTCGACAGCGGTCGGATCGGCCACGAACACCGGCCCCGCCTCGCGTCTCCATCCCGGAGACGCGCTTTTCATGGCGGGTACCTCGCCGCGGGTCGGATGACGCTGCGAATCGGATTCGCCTACAACGAGAGGTCGGCCGAGGAGGCCGAGCCTCCAAGTTCGGCCGAGGAGGCCGAGCCTCCCAGCTCCCGGGCCGCGCCCGACCGCTACGCGGAGTGGGACGAGCCCGCCACGATCGCCGCCGTCGAGGCGGCGCTCCGGCGTCGTGGCGACGTCGTCCGCCTCGAGGCCACCGCCGACTTCCCGCAGAAGCTCCGCGAAACCCGCCCCGACATCGTCTTCAACATCGCCGAGGGGCTGCACGGCCCGAACCGCGAGGCGCACGTCCCCGCGATCTGCGAGTTCTACGACATCCCCTACACCGGCAGCGACCCGCTGACGCTCGCGCTGGCGCTCGACAAGCGACGGGCCAAGGAGATCTTCCGCGCCCGCGACGTGCCGACGCCCGATTGGCTCGTCGCCACGCCCGAGACGCTGCCGCGCGGCGAGATCCCGCTCCCGGCGGTCGTGAAGCCCCTGCACGAGGGCTCGAGCATGGGGATCCCGGACCGCGCGCTCTGTGTCTCGGAGGCGCAGGTGCGCCGGCGCGTGGGCGAGATCCGCGAGCTCTACCGCCAGCCGGCGCTCGTCGAGGCGTTCCTCCCCGGGCGCGAGTTCACGGTCGCGATCCTCGGCAACGACGCCGCCGCGCGGGTGCTGCCGATCGTCGAGATCCGCTTCGATGCGCTCCCGCCGGGCGCGGCGCCGATCTACGGCTACGAGGCGAAGTGGCTCTGGGACCGCCCGGATGCGCCGCTCGAGATCTTCACGTGTCCGGCGCGCCTCGAGCCCCGGCTCGCCCGCGCCGTCGAGGCGGCGGCGCGCGGCGCGTTCCACGCGCTCGGCTGCCGCGACTGGGCGCGCGTCGACGTCCGCCTGGACGCACACGGCGCGCCACACGTGATCGAGGTCAACCCGCTCCCCGGGATCCTCCCCGACCCCGAGCAGAACTCCTGCTTCCCGAAGGCGGCGCGCGCCGCCGGGATCGGCTACGACGAGCTGATCGGGCGCGTGCTCGATGTCGCCCTCGAGCGCTACGGGCTGCCGCGATGAGGATCGCGATCGTGCACGACGATGTGGCCGCCCGGCCCACGTCCACCCCCGACGAGCTCGGCGTCCTCGAGGCCGTCGAGGCCGTCGATCTCGCGCTGCGCAAGCTCGGCCACGAGCCCGTGCGCGTCGAGGTCGGCCCCACCCTCGAGGGCTGGATCGGCCGGCTCGCGGACGCCGCCGCCGACCTCGTCTTCAACCTCTGCGAGGCGGTGGCCGGCCGCTCCGCCGACGAGGCGCGCGTCGCCGCCGCGATCGAGCTCCTCGGCCTCCCCACGACCGGCAGCCCCTCCGACGTGCTCGCGCTGGCGCTGCGCAAGGACCGCCTGTACGCGCTCCTCGCGGCCGCCGGCCTACCGGTGCCCGTATGGGCGACGGCGGACGCGCCGAACGCCGCGTGCTGGTGGCGCTTTCCCGCCATCGTGAAGCCGGCCGGCGAGCACGCCTCCATCGGCATCACCTCCCGCTCCGTCGCGGCCGACCCGGCGCAGCTCCGCGCCGCGCTCGCCGCGGCCGCCGCCCACGTCCCGCTCCTGATCCAGGACTTCGTCGGCGGCCGCGAGCTGACGGTCGGCATCGTCGGCGACGTCGTGCTCCCCCTCGCCGAGATCGAGTTCGGCCCCGTCCCCGACGGCGCCTGGCCGGTCGTGAGCTACGAGGCGAAGTGGGCGCCCGGCTCCGCCGACGACCTGGCGACGACGCCGCGCTGCCCGGCCGACGTCGAGCCGGCGCTCGCGGACGAGGCCCGCGGCCTGGGCCTCGCCGCCTGGCGCGCCGTCGGCGGCCGCGGCTACGGCCGCGTCGACCTGCGCGCCGGCGACGATGGACGCCTCTTCATCCTCGACGTCAACCCGAACCCCGACCTCGCGCCGTCCGCCGGGCTCGCGCGCATGGCGGCGGCCGCCGGGTGGAGCTACGTCGAGCTGATCCGCCGCATCGTCGCGCCGCCCACGGGCGGCGCCGCGGCGGAGGCGGCACCATGAGCGCGCCGCACGCGCCGCCGCCACCCCCGGACGCCGTCGTCCTGCGGCCGCTGGAGCGGGCCCAGCGCGCGGCCGTGCGTAGCCTCCTCGAGCGGACGAACGTCTTTCGCCCCGACGAGATCGACGTCGCCCTCGAGGTCCTGGATTCCTACTTCGACCATCCCGGGCGGGACTACACGGCCGTGGGCGCCTTCACCCACGGCGGCGACCTGCTCGGCTATGTCTGCTACGGGCCGACGCCGTGCACGCTCGGGACCTGGGATCTCTACTGGATCGCCGTGGCCCCCGAGCAGCACGGAAGAGGAACCGGGACACTACTCCTCAGCGAGGTGGAGCGAAGGCTGGCCCTCGTGGATGCCCGACTCGTGATCCTCGAGACCTCCTCCCAGCCGGCCTACGAGCCGACCCGCCGCTTCTACCAGGCGCGGGGCTACGTCGAGGTCGCACGAGTCCCTGACTTCTACGCCCCGGGCGACGATCGCGTGATCTTCGCCAAGCGCATCCGACCGAATTGAACGAGGGCGACCTCCCATGGAAACCTGGCAGGAGATCCTGCACCAGAGCCTGACGACCGTCGACGAGCTCATCGCGCGGTTCGGCCTGGAGAACCTCGACCGCGAGGCGGTCCAGCAGGCAATCGACCGCTTCAACCTGCGCATCACGCCGGCCGCGCTCGCGCTGATCCGGCACCCCGGCGACCCATTCTGGAACCAGTACGTCCCCACGCCGGCCGAGAACGTCGTCGAGGACGGCATCGTCGACTCCCTGGGCGAAGACGCCGACTCGCCCGTGCCCAACCTCACGCACCGCTACCCGGACCGCGTGCTCTTCCTGGTCTCGCCCGTCTGCGCGTCCTACTGCCGCTTCTGCACCCGCCGCCGCAAGGTCGGCGACCCCGAGAAGATCCCGCTCAACCAGTTCGACTCGGCGTTCGCCTACCTCCGCGAGCACACCGAGGTGCGCGACGTCATCCTCTCCGGCGGCGATCCGCTCATGCTCTCCGACCGGCGCATCGAGTTCTTCCTCAAGACGCTGCGCGAGATCCCGCACATCGAGATCCTCCGCATCCACACGCGCATCCCGAGCCACCTCCCCCAGCGCATCACGCCCGAGCTGTGCGAGATCATCAAGAAGTATCACCCCGTCTACATCAACGTGCACTTCAACCACCCCGACGAGCTGACGCCGGAGGCGACGAAGGCCCTCAACCTGCTCGCCGACACCGGCGCACCGCTCGGGTGCCAGACCGTGCTCCTGAAGGGGACGAACGACGACCCCGCCATCATCAAGGAGCTGGTCCACAAGCTCCTGAAGGCCCGCGTCCGGCCGTACTACCTCTACCAGGCCGACGTCGTCGCCGGCGGCGAACACTTCCGCACCGCCATCGCAAAGGGGCTCGAGATCATCCGCGCCCTCCGCGGCTGGACCAGCGGCCTCGGCGTGCCGCACTACGTGATCGACGCCCCCGGCGGTGGCGGCAAGATCCCGCTCCTCCCCGAGTACGTCCAGTCGATCACCGACGACGAGATCGTCCTCCGCAACTACGCCGGCGACGTCTACCGCTATCCCCTCCCCAGGGACGGCGCCCACCCGGCCAGGAACGGCACCGGCTGCGGCGAGAACGGGCACGTCGACGCGGAGAACCTGGTTTTCTTGGATGTTTGATGCGGCCGCGGGGCACGCGTCGCCGCTCTGCGCAACGTCTGCCCCGCGCCGACGCGGGGTGCGGACAGTTCGTCGCCAACGCCTCGAACGGCTTATTTGGACAGGATGAACAGGATAAAATCTGATAACGGAATTCGCGACGTCCGGACGCCTCGCGGAACGACGCTCACATATGTTTAAATCAAAACAGCATATTTGTCAGGCGTCGGTGCGGTGTCACCAGCCGGGAGGCGCTGTTGGGTTGTTAAACTGCGGTGTTGGGGTGGCTTGCGGTGGCTTGCGGTGCTTCGGGGTGGCTCGGGGTGGTTT
>JADGGV010000151.1 GCA_019689775.1 Gemmatimonadota bacterium | reverse complement strand
GCTTGGAAACCCGCTGGGCCGCGCGGCAACCCGGGGGGGGCCTTCGCGCGTCCGTCGGCGGCCGGCGGAGCGTCAGGCGGCCTGCGCCTGCGGCGGGGTGGCGGGGGCGCCGCCCCAGATGGCGTTGCAGCCGAGCGCGCCGGCGCAGAGGAAGCGGCCGTCGTCGCCGGCGGGGACGACAATGTCGTTGCCGCAGTAGGGGCAGCGCCCCGGGCTGGGGGTAGAGCTCATCTATGCCTCGCCGGTTCGTGGTCCGTTGTCAGCCCGTCCAGCGTGCGGACTCCAACGCAGGACCGGGGCCACCGCGGCAGGGGCGTGGGGCGTGGGATGTAACATCGGGTGGGATAGCGGGCGTGCGCGGGGCCGGCGCGTGGGAGTCACGGGCGCTATCCGCGGCCGGTGGGCGGGCCAGGAAGGGAACGGAGTGTCATTGGACAGGATGAACAGGATCACCTCTGATCCGGGCGCCGGAGGCCGCCGGGCGGACCGACCCGGCCGGGCGTCGGAGGGTGCGACGTAACATCATTCCCGGCTGCCGCCGACGAACCCGGCGTTCCACCGAACGCCGTTATCAGATTTTATCCTGTTGATCCTGTCGATCCTGTGTATCCTGTCCACGCCCCGGGCGCCGGCGGCCGGCCGGCGTTCCTCCGACCGGCGAGCCGGCGTCGGCGTATCGGCCTACACGTCGCTCGTCATGATGAAGAGCGGCTTGCCGTTGAAGCTATCGTAGATGGGGCGCAGGCGCTCCGTGTTGTAGTACTTCTGCACGTCCACGAACTTCTTCTGCCCCATCACCGCCTGGATCGGCACGCTGTCGTAGTGTCCCTTGTGGATGCTGACGAGGCGGCCGTACTGGCGGGCGAGGACGAGGTCGAGCGCGAGGTTGCCGAACGCCATCGGGACGATGCTGTCCATGGCATCGGGGTCGCCGGAGCGGACGAGGTATCCCAACCGCTGGTTGACGACGTCGATGCGCCGGCCGTTGTTGTACTTCGGCGACAGCTCCTTGAGCGCGGCGGCGATCTTGTCGCCGATGCCGCCGAGCTTGCGGTGGCCGAACATGTCGGTCTCGTCGCTGTCGAAGGTCATCTCGGGGTGGTGCGCCATGGTGGCGCCCTCGGAGACGAGCACGACGGCGTAGCGGCTGGGGTGGCGGTTGCGGTCGTAGGTGAGCAGCTCGGTGAGGTGCTCGATGTCGACCGGGAATTCGGGGATGACGCAGCGGTCGGCGGCGCCGGCCATGGTGGGGAGGAGCGCGGTGAAGCCGGCGTAGCGGCCGAAGACCTCGATGACGAGGAAGCGCTCGTGCGAGCCGGCCGAGGTGCGCAGCCGGTGCGTCAGCTCGATCGTGCGCGTGACGCAGGTGCTAAAGCCGATGCAGTAGTCGGTGCCGGGGACGTCGTTGTCCATCGTCTTCGGCATAGCGACGATGGGGACGCCGCAGTCGTGCAGCCGGGCGGCGTAGCTGAGCGTGTCGTCGCCGCCGATCGGGATCAGCACATCGACGCCGAGGAACTCGAGGTTCTTGAGGATGTGCGGCGTGATGTCGTTGATCTCGTCGTTGTAGTGCTCGGCGAGGTGCGTGGGGACGCGCCCGCGCGGGAGATGGCTCGGCCGGGTGCGCGAGGTGTGGAGGAACGTGCCGCCGGTGCGCCCGGCGCGGTTGACGACGGCCTCGGACAGCTCCTGCACGTTCTCCGAGTTGTCCGCGTTGGGGTCGGGGATCAGGTCGACGAGGCCCGCCCAGCCGCGGCGGATCCCGAGGACGCGATACCCCTCGCGCAGCGCGCGGATCGTGATGGCGCGGATCGCCGGGTTCAGCCCCGGCACATCCCCGCCGCCGGTGAGGATGGCGATGGTGCCCTTGCTGGTGTTGGTCATCTTGCGGTGTAACCCTCTTGCGACATCCCGCGGTCGCCCGGGGCGGCGCAGGCCGGCCGCGGGCGCGAACCGTGGAGAATGGGGAAACGGGCGGCGGCCTGCAACGGGTGGGGCCGTGCGGTCGGACCGTCGGGGCGCCTCCGGCGCCTCCATGCTCTTCCACCCCACGCGCGCCCGCTTGTGCCAGTTGCCGCCGGCCCGCATCCTGCTGGCGACCCCGGGGGGCGCACCGCGGCCGACCGGCCGACGCCCGCTCCGCCGAGCAGCGAGGACGATGACGAGAGGACCGCGAGGGCTCGGACGCGCGCCGCGCCGCGGCATCCTGCGCGTGTGCCTGTGGACGTCCCCGCTGTGGGTGGCGGCGCTGGCGCTCGTGGTGCTCGTCGTCGGGCGGTCGCGGTCGCCCGGGTTTCCGGCGCTGGACTCGCTTCCGGCGCTGGCCGCGCTCCCTTCCGCCGAGGTGCGGGTGGACGCGGAGGCGGGGCGGCTCGTGCTCACGCTGCCGCCGGTGGATCTACCGGCCGCGCCGGCCGGGCACATCCCGATGACGCGGCTGCCGCTCTACCAGGCGGTCGTCCCGGTCGACGCCTCGCTGTACGCGGCGCGGGTGCAGCTCGTGGATGCGAGCGGGCGTCGCCTGCCGAACACCTTGCTGCACCACTTCAACCTGAGCGACCCGGGGCGGCGCGAGCTGTTCCTGCCGATCGGGCTGCACCTTCTGGCGACGAGTAAGGAGACGCCGGAGCTGCACGTGCCGGGGCTGCTCTTCGGGCTGCCGCTGTCGCGGGGTCAGCGGCTGGTGGCGAGCGCGATGGTGCACAACCCGACGAGCCGGCCGTACCACGGCGTGCGCGTGCAGCTCGTCCTCGGGTACCGCGAGCCGGGGCGCATCTTTCCGCTGTTCGAGGCGTACCCGTGGGTGATGGACGTCCTGTTCCCGGTCGGGCGGCAGCCGGGCGGGAGCAAGGCGTTCGACCTGCCGCCGGGCCGCTCGAGCCGGTCGTGGGAGGCGAGCCCGGCGATCCCCGGGCGCATCATCGGTCTGGGCGGGCACCTGCACGACTTCGGCGTCGCGCTCGAGCTGCGGGACGTGACGGCCGGGAGGGTGCTCTGGCGCGGCGAGCCGGTGCGCGACTCGAGCGGCCAGGTGCTGCGGGTCCCGGTCAAGCGCTTCTACGGCTGGCGCGGCCTCGGCGTCCGCATCTACCCGGAGCACCGCTACCGGCTGACGGTCATCTACGACAACCCGACCGGGCGCGTGCTGAAGGACGGCGGGATGGGCGCCGTCGCGGGGCTGTTCGTCCCGGACGCCGACGCCGCGTGGCCGGCGGTCGACACGATGGACGCCGACTACCGGCAGGACCTGCTGGACACGATGAACCCCGGCGGGCCCGTCATGATGATGGAGCACGGCGCGCACTCGCACTGAGGGCGCGGCCGGGCGCACCGAGCACCCTCGACAGGAGCGGCACGCGATGACTGCGCCTCACGTCCCCGGCCTTCCCATGTCCCGGCGGCGCTTCCTCGGGGTGGGCGCCTCGTGCGCCGCGCACCTGGCGCTGCTCGCCACGGCCGCGCCCGCCGCGGCGCGGGCGCTGTTCGGCCGGCGCGGTCCGGGGACGGTCGTCGTCGAGGAGCCGTGGGCGCGGATCGAGGAGGTCGCCGACGGCGTCTGGGCCGTCATCTCGACGCCGCTGCGGGACCGGAGGACGCTGTGCAACGGCGCGATCGTCGCGGGGCGGGAGCGCGTGCTGCTGGTGGAGGGCTTCGGCTCGGGCGACGGCGCGCGCTGGCTCGCCGGCTGGGCGCGGCGCCTGACCGGGCGGGCCGGCGCCGACGTCCTGGTCACGCATTACCACGCGGACCACACGGGCGGCGTCGAGGGGTACGCGCCGGCCGACGAGTGGGAGGGGGCGCGGCTGCGGGCGACGCGGACCACGATCGAGCTGGTCCGTGGCGACGACGCCCGCCGCAAGCGCGCGCCGGACCCGGCGCGGGACGCGCTGCTCGGCGGCGCCGAGCCGGTGGACCCGGCCCGCCCCGGGACGCTCGACCTGGGCGGGCGCGTGCTGCGGATCGTGCCGCGCGCGGGCCACACCGCCAGCGACGTGACCGTCGAGCTGGACGACGCGCGCGTCGTTATCGCCGGTGACCTGCTGTGGAACCGCATGTTCCCGAACTACGTCGACGCGACGCCGTCGGTGCTGTCGAAGGCGGTGCACGCCTTGCCGCGCGAGAGGGGGACCGTGTACGTGCCGGGGCACGGGCCGATGGCCGACGCGGCCGACCTGGCGCGCTACCGCGAGCTGCTGGACCTGGTCGAGGACGCCGCGCGCCGGGCGCACGCGGCGGGGATCCCGGCCGCGGAGGCGGCGAAAACATTCACGGTGCCGGCGTCGCTCGGCGAGTGGCTGCTGTTCTCGCCGCGCTACTACGAGGTGGCGCTCGGCGCGTGGGAGAAGGAGCTGGGTACGCGCTGAGGCGGCCGTCCGGGCCGCGCCGCACCGTCACCGGGATCCTTCATGTTCGAGGTCGACCGGTATCTCCTCGTCGGCGCGCTGCTCCTCCTGCTCGGCATCATGTCGAGCAAGTTGTCGTCGCGCATCGGGCTGCCGGTGCTCGTGCTCTTCGTCGGCGTGGGGATGCTGGCGGGGTCGGAGGGGCTCGGCCGGATCCGGTTCGAGGACTTCCGGCTCGCGCACGGCCTGGCGACGGCGGCGCTGGCGCTCATCCTCTTCGACGGCGGGCTGCGCACCTCGCTGGGCGCGCTGCGCGCGGTGATCGGGCCGGCCGGCGCGCTGGCCACGCTCGGCGTGCTCGTGACCGCGGCGATCACGGGGGTGGCGGCCAGCCGCGTCCTGGGGCTGCCGCTGCTGGAGGGGATGCTGCTGGGCAGCATCGTCGCGTCGACGGACGCGGCGGCGGTCTTCGCGGTACTGCGCTCGTCCGGGCTGAACCTGCCGTCGCGCCTCGCCGCCACGCTCGAGGTCGAGAGCGGCTCGAACGACCCGATGGCCGTGTTCCTGACCGTCGGCCTACTGGAGGTGCTGCGCGGGCGCGAGGCGCTCGGCGTGGGGCTGGCGGCGCTGTTCGCGCGGCAGATGCTGCTCGGCGGCGTGGTCGGCCTGGTCGTCGGCAAGGCGACGGTCTGGCTCGCGAACCGCCTCGACCTGGCCGCGACGGGGCTCTATCCGGTGATCACGGCCGCGGCGGCGCTGCTCGCCTACGGGCTCGCCGCCACGATCGGCGGGAGCGGGTTCCTCTCGGTCTACCTCGCCGGCATCGCCATCGGCAACGGCCGCATCGTCTTCGAGCGCGCCGTGCTGCTGTTCCACGACGGCATCGCCTGGCTGTCGCAGATCGGCATGTTCGTGCTCCTCGGAATGCTCAGCGTCCCGTCGCGGCTCGCCGCGGTGGCCGGGCCGGCGCTGCTCGTCACGGCCGTGCTCGTCTTCGCCGCGCGGCCGGCCGCCGTCGTCGCGATGCTGATGCCGTTCGGCTACAACGGCCGCGAGCTGATCTTCGTCTCGTGGGCCGGGCTGAAGGGCGCCGTGCCGGTCGTCCTCGCCACCTACCCGCTCATGCTCGGGCTGAACGGCGGCAGCCTGATCTTCGACGTCGTCTTCTTCGCCGTGCTCGTCTCCGCGGCTGTGCAGGGGTGGACGCTCACCCCGCTGGCACGGACGCTCGGGCTTCAGCAGCCGCTCCCGCCGCCGGCGCCCATCAGCCTCGAGATCAACGCGCTGCGCAGCGTCGACGGCGACATCGTCGAGTACATCGTGACGCCGGCCACGCACGCCGCCGGGCGCACCGTCCAGGAGCTGGCGCTCCCCGACGGCGCGGTCCTGGCCATGATCGCGCGCGGCGACCGCATCATCCCGCCCCGTGGGAGCACGGTCGTCGAGCCGGGCGACCACGTGTTCCTCGTCGTCACGCGGACCGCCCGCGCGCTCGCCGACCGCGTCTTCGCCAGCGGCCCGGAGACGGCGCCGGAGCTGCCGGCGCACGTCGAGTTCCCGCTCCGCGGCGACACCACGGTCGCCGACCTCGAGGCGTTCTACGGCATCCGGCTGGGCGACGACGGCGACCGCACGCTCGACGAGTTGCTCCGCGACCGGCTCGGCGAGCCGCCCGTGGCCGGCTGCGGCCTCACGCTCGGGCCGGTCCGGCTGTTCGTGCGCGACGTCGCGCACGGCCGGATCGAGCGCGTCGGCCTCGTGCTGGGCGACGGCGGCGACCCGGCGTAGCGCGGCCGAGGAAACCGAACGGCGGGGCGCGGGGTATCCGGCGCGAGCCCGCGCCTCCCGGCCCCGGCGAACGCCGCGGCCGGACCGCGCGAACGCCCAGGAACGCCATGAGCCCGATCCTCTCCGTGATGCTTCAGTCGAGCAGCGTCTCGATCCGAGACATCCTCACCGATCTGCCGCACGACGCGGCGGCGATCTTCATCTACATCTTCACCGCCGCGTCGCTCGCGCTGGTGATCTGGGGGAGCAAGAAGAGCGGCGGCCAGACGGGGCGGCCGCCGGGCACGGATCACCTCTGAGATCCGGTTCGGCCCATCCCTCCTGCCCTTCCCGCTCCCGCTCCCGGACGTCCGGGAGCGGAAGCGGGAGCGTACGCGGAACGGATCCGGCCGAGCCGATTTGAGGCGGCCGCTCGGCCCGACTCACGCGGCCCGCGGGCGCGGGCTCATGCGGTCCGCTTCGGCTCGACGGGCAGGCCGTGCGCCCGCCACGCGTCCCAGCCGCCGCGCAGCGCCCGCGCCCGCGACCACCCCGCCCGCTGGAGCTCCAGCGCCACCCGGGCGCTCGTCGCCTCCTCCCGTCACGTGCAGTACAGCACGAGCCACACGTCGTACGGCAGGCCGAGCCGCGTGACCGTGCGCACCGCGTCGTCCGGCGGGACGCGCAGCGCCCCCGCCGCCTGCTCCGCGCTCGCGCCCCACGACGCCTCGGTGCGCACGTCGAGCAGATAGTGCGGCGTGCCGGCGCGCCCGAGCGCGGCCAGCTCGTCGAGCGTGATCCGCTCCCGATCGGCGACGACCGGCGGTGCGGGCGGCGGCGGACCGCCGGGCGCGGGAACGGCCCCGGGCCGGGCTGGCGCGGCGGTCTGCGGCGCGGGTGCGGCGCCGCGAGGCGGCGGCGGCGCCGTCGTCGCCTCCTCGGGCGGCTCGGCGACCGCCAGCAGGACCTGCGAGCCGCCGTGGATGACGGTCGACAGAAGCACCACGAGCGCGGTCACCGCGAACAGGTCCTCGCTCCCCGGCACGCCGGCGAAGACCGCGAGCAGCACGAGTAGGAGCGAGCTGAGCCCGCGCGGGCCGAACCAGACCACGAAGAGCCGGGAGCGCCGGTCGAGGCGCGTCGGCGCCAGCGTCGCGAGCAGGATCAGCGAGCGGGCGAAGAGCGCGACGGCGGCGAACGCCAGCGTCGCCGGGCGGAGCACCGCCAGCCCCATCCAGATCGCGGAGACGCCCAGCGCAACGAACGTGAACAGCAGCGCCATCGACGCACTGGCCTCGCCGTAGTCGAAGAAGCAGTCGCACAGCTCGACGTCCACGGCGGCGATGGTGAGCCCCGCCGCGAACGCCGCGATGAAGCCGCTCCCACCCACGGTCTCCGCCCCGGCGAAGGCGGTGAGCGAGACGCCGAGCACGTAGAGCGACTCGTAGTCGCGCCGCACGCCGACACGGCGCCGCACCAGGTCCACGGCGCCGGCCGCGAGCAGCGCCACGACCACGCCGCCCGCGAGCCCCAGCAGCAGCACCTTGCCGCCGACCTTCCACCACCCGGCATCCGCCGCGCCCCCCGGCACCAGCACCGCGATGGCGACCAGCACCACGGGGAGCAGCGTCGCGTCGTTCATCCCGCCCTCGATCCGCAACGCCGTCCGCGCCGCCGGCGGCGTCCCGCGGTTGCGCAGCACGCCCCGGAGCATGACCGGGTCCGTCGACGCCAGCGCGGCGCCGAGGATCGCGCTGCGCGCCGGGTCCAGCCCGAGCAGCGCATAGGCCGCGAGCGCCGTCACCGCCGCCGTCACGAGCGTGCCCGGCCCCAGCACCACCGCCGCCAGCCGGCCGTGCCGCTTCAACTCCTCCAGCCGCACGCCCACCGCGTCCGTGAACAGCACGAGGAGCAGGCCGACCGTCGCGATCGCCCGCAACGCGCCCGAGTCCAGCGGCAGCTCCAGCAGCCCCAGCCCGTACGGACCCAGCAGCGCGCCGATCGCCAGGAAGATCAGCACCTGCGGAAAGCGGCTGCGCTCCACCAGCCCCGACAGCAGGGCGGTCACCAGGATCACCCCGCCGACCAGCCCCAGCATGCCGATCAGCGGCTCGAGATGCTGCACCCGGTATCCTCCGTCCACCTGGAGCCGCCGCGGCCGGAGCCCCCGCCCAGTCTCGTATACACATCTGACGCGGGCGACGATATGCAGTGTG